>JAOUNK010000262.1 GCA_029881015.1 Gammaproteobacteria bacterium
TTCACTGGATCTCGAGAGTGGCGAGATCACGGCGCTCACCACCGGAGGCGACGTCAACGTCGAGCCTCGCTGGTCGCCGGATGGCGCCCGCCTGGCATTTGTATCGACCCGCCGGGGAGGGCGATTCCATGTGTTCGTGGGTGAGTTCGTCGAGGGCAATCTGGTCGCCAGTCCGGTGCTCGAGGAGCGGCAATCGGCGATTCCCCGCTACTACTACAGTGCGTTCGATCATGAACTGAGCCCGGTGTGGGCGCCGGATGGCAAGTCCCTGTTCTTCGTCAGCAATCCGGAGGTGCCGTATGGCAGCGGCAATATCGTGCAGTTGGCGCTGGAGGAGGGTGCCAGGCCCAGGCTGGTTCGCAAAGAGGAAACCTCCTGGAACGCCAGTCCCGACATCGCACCCGACGGTCGCCGCATCGCGTACGCGTCGTATCTTGGCCGCCAGTGGCACCAGCTTTGGGTGACGCATGTCGATGGCGTCGCCGAGCCATTTCCGCTGACCTACGGCGAGTTCGATATCACCGCTCCGCGGTGGTCGCCGGATGGCCGCCGGATCGCCTTTATCACCAACGAAGGTGGCGATATGGCCATACGCATCCAGGATTTCGTCGGCGGTCGCAGTCAGCTGATGTCGGTCCGGGATCGTACATTTATTGATCCAATGTTCGACTTCGATCTGCATGTCGTCGACATCTACGGCAATCCGGTTGCAGCGCGCGTTTCCATCACGGGTGCCGACGGGCGCAGCTATGCCCCGGAGGATGCGTGGCTGCATGCAGACGATAGTTACGACCGCAAGGATGGTCGCTCCGAAACAAAGTATTTTCACACAACCGGGAGGGCCTCTCTCGAGCTGCCGGCCGGTGCAACACGTGTCCGTGTCTGGCGTGGTTTCGAACACAAGGTAGAGCGCCACCTGGTCAACGTCGCGCCCGGTCGCGACAACGCGTTGAGCTTGCGCGTAACGCCGCTGGATCTGCCGACAGAATGGCTCAACTGGGTCAGCGGCGACGTTCATGTGCACATGAATTATGGGGGCAGTTACCGCAATACACCGGCCCGCATGGTCGAGCAGGCACGCGCCGAGGACCTGGATGTTGTTTTCAACCTGATCGTCAACAAGGAACAGCGCGTTCCGGATATTGCTTACTTTTCGACGGCCCCTGACAAGGCAAGCACTGACGATGTCGTGCTGTCGCATACGCAGGAGTACCACACCAGCTTCTGGGGGCATCTCGGCATACTGGGTCTCGGCAGCCACTTGCTGGTACCGGACTACTCCGCATATCCTGGTACCGCGGCGGCCAGCGTGTTCCCGGATAACGTGACTATTGCGCGACTTGCCCGTGAACAAAACGCGGCAGTCGGCTACGTGCACCCGTTCTACTGGCCTCCACCGGATCCCGCGACCAAGAAGGACCTGACCAACGCCTTGCCGGTCGATGCCGCGCTCGGGCTGGTCGACTACTACGAGACCGTTGGCTTTGCGGACCACAAGGCGTCAGCCGAAGTCTGGTACGGGCTGCTGAATTGTGGTGCGCGTATCGCCGCAGCCGGCGGCACCGATGCCATGGCGAACTACGCATCATTGCGTGGCCCGGTCGGCCTCAACCGCACTTACGTTCGCGTGGCCGGTAAAGCGGATACTGCAGCGGAACGCCAGGATGAGTGGCTCGCAGGATTGAAAGGCGGCGCAACGATGGCCACCAATGGAGCCCTGCTTGGCTTGACGGTAAACGGCGAACACCCCGGCGGCGAAGTCGCCTTGTCCGGCAAGAACGAGGAAGTACGTTTTAGCGGCATGCTGCGTTCCGCCCTGCCGGTCGACCACCTCGAGCTGGTATTCAACGGCGATGTTATCGAGACATTCGCGGTTGAGGACGGACAGAGCAGTGCGGATATCAGCGGCAAGGTAAGCGTCAAAGAAAGTGGCTGGCTGCTGCTGCGCGCCTGGAACGACGAGGCCCATCCGATGCTGCTGGACATCTACCCTTATGCCACGACGAGCCCGGTCTATGTAACCGTCGACGGCAAATCGCCGAAGTCCACCGAGGACGCGGACTACTTTCTCGCCTGGATTCGCAATATTCGGGCTGCGGTCAGCTCACGAACGGATTTCAACAACGAGGAAGAGCTGACGGTAATCCTGTCGCATCTTGACCAGGCACAGGCTCACTACGAGCGTTGCCGGTAGAGGCGATGCTTATTCAGTAATGACAATGGTCTTTCCGGACACGAACGACCTCACCGCATCCAGTACATCCTGACGGCTGGTTGCATCCAGGCGCTCGCGCAGTGAGTCGGGTCCAGTAAGCTCTCCGTACCAAAGCCACTGTGTAGCCAGTTGCGCTGCGAGCTCCGCATTGCTCTGGGCGGAACTTGTCAGGCGACCCAGCCGATTGCTCTTGGCCTCGAGGATTTCGGCATCCGTCGGCGGTTCGCTGGCCAGGCGTTCGAGTTCAGCCGCCAGCAGTTCGCGGAGCGGCGCAATCTTGTTCGTGTCGACGCCGGTCGACAGGCTGATCCAGGCATTCGTGCCGTCGGACCGATATTCGCTGCCAATGTAGTAAGCGAGACCCGACTCAGAAATGGCCTTCTTGCCGAGCCGACCTTCATAGTCATGGCTGAGTATGTACAACAACAGCCGCCAGGCCTCCGACTGCGTTTGCCGGGGTCCGGGTGCTGTCGCGATGTATCCGAGTTGCGCCTGGGCCACCGGTTTGCCAGTGTGCAAAACGAGAGTCTCGCTCGATAACGGTTCCTGCCTTGCAACGGCTATCGGGCGATGCAAAAGTGCACCGAAAGACGCCTCAAGCTGCGCCAGGACGCGGTCTGCGTCGACATCGCCCGTAACGGCGATAAGCGACACCGCGCCGTGCATGCCGGGGGGCTGCGCGTCGACCTGCGTGATGTCGGCAAACGTCTGCTCCATCAGCATTGCCGGGTCGTTCGTTAGTGCGTGTTCGTCCTCCTCCCTCGGCTTGAGCGTTGCCAGGGTCTGGGCGGCTTGCGCTATCGCATCATCCACCTGCTGCGGGCGAAGTTCGTACGTTATCGACGAGTAGCCGAGTATCGGTACGTCCGGCACCGCACCCTCAATTCGATTCGACGGCAGGATGATCTGCAGCAATGCCGTCGGCGACAGGTCCGATCGCTGCACGATGACAGGCGTCCCGCCGCTCAAGGTTGTCGCAACCGGCGGGTCTGCAGGACCGGTGCCAGGCACACCGCGCGGTCGATCAGGCGTTTCCGTGGGGCGGGCATCCGTCGCGATTTCATTAGCGGACACTGTATTCCCGGTTGGCAAGTGCCAGGCTATCGACCGCTGATCGGAGCGGAGATAGCGCACCGCCACACGTTGCACGTCAGCGGCGCTGACCGCGGCCACCTGCTGCGGAAGCTCAAGCAAGGTATCGAGCGCGCCAAGACCGTCGAAGAAGGCGAGCTGATGGGCGGCGTCCTCAGTGGTCTGAACGTCAAAGATCAGTGTGTCCTGCACATCACGAATGGCCTTCCGCAGCACCGCGTCCGCCGGCGCCGCCTGTCGCAGCGATGTGATGCGCGATTCGATTCGCTGTTCGACGCTGCGCTCATTGTCTCCGGCGGCTGCAGTACCGCCGATGATAAACACGTAGTCCTGCGCGCTCGGGGGAAACCAGGTGGTCAGCGACTCTGCGGCGCCGGCCAGGAGCGACTCGGCATCGACCACCGTGCCCCAGTCGTTCTGCAGGAAGTTAACACCGGAGCCGGACCCCAGTATTTCCTGCAGTACGAGGAATGCCGCAAAGTCTGCACTGGTCACAGCCGGAGCACGGTATGCGATAGCAAATTGCCGTTGCTCAGAAGGACCGCGCAGCGTGACGCGGCGTATTCCGTTCTGAGGTGGCTCGACGGTATGGGGGAGTGGGGTGGCTGCCTGACCTGGCACTGCTCCGAAAAGCGCACGTACCCGATCACGGGCCTCGCCCTGATCGAAGTCCCCGACGATTGCGAGGACGGCATTGGCAGGCTGGTAGTGCTGTCTGTAGAACGCAACGACGTCACTGTGTTGCAGGTTTTCAATGTCGCTTTCCCATCCAATCGTGTTGTTTCTGTAAGGGTGCGCAAGAAAGGTCGTGTAGTTCACGGCGTCTATCAGCATCGAGTCAGGAGAGTTCTCGTACATATGCATTTCGGCGAGCACCGCGCCGCGTTCCGCCGGCATGTGCTTGCGGTCTATCTTCAGCCGGCTCATGCGATCGGACTCGATCTGCAATAGCAGGTCGAGGTGTCCACTCGGCACGGTTGAGAAGTAGGTGGTCTGGTCGATCCAGGTATAGCCGTGCCATTCGCCACCGACAGCGTAGATGCGGCTGACAAGGTCGGTGTCCGGGAAGTTCTCTGAATCGCGAAAGGCCATGTGTTCCAGGAAATGCGCGAGCCCGGTCTTACCGCTGACTTCATTTCGCGCACCAACGCGATACAGCATCTGCACGCTGACAACCGGGAAGCGATGCTCAGGGAGCATGATCAACGTGAAGCCGTTGTCGAACCGCTCGACGCTTGCGTTTCGCAGATCAAGTTCCGCACGTGCCGGCATCACGACACTTGCGATCAGTATGGCGACGAACACTGTTTTCCATTTGTTGTAACCGAGAACCACGTGGTACGCCTATAGTTGTCGAGCTACACTAGAGCATCTCATCTTCTGAGGTTTCGTTCTACGATGAAAAAGCTCTTGTCGACATTGACCGGGTTGGCTCTGTTTATCAGCACCCAGGCAGGATGTAGTGCAGAAGAAACAGACCCCGACCTCGCCCGGCACATCATGGCCGAACTGGTTGCGGTCAATACGGCACCAAGTGGTGGCAACGACATGCGCAAAGCGGTCGCGGTGCTGC
>JAOUNK010000264.1 GCA_029881015.1 Gammaproteobacteria bacterium
GGGACGAGGTCGTCGAGGATGCTGACCGGCGGGCCCGCATCGATGTCGCCGAAGTATCGCTCGACGCTCGCGAACACCGCCTCGGCGTCGACATCGCCGGCGACACCGACGATCGCATTTCCTGCACCGTAGTATTGCCGGAACCAGGCGTGCATGTCCTCCAGCGACGCCGCGTTCAGGTCGTCCATCGAGCCGATCGTCGACCAGGAATACGGATGCCCTTTGGGAAACAGCTGATCGAGCACACGGTACCAACCCATCGCGTACGGGCGATTGTCGCCACGGCGCTTCTCGTTCTGGACGACGCCGCGCTGGTTGTCGAGCTTTTCCTGTGTAAGCGCGCCGAGAAAGTGTCCCATCCGGTCCGACTCGAGCCAGAGCACCTTGTCTACGGCCGTGTTCGGCACGGTCTGGTAGTAGCGTGTCCGGTCGAACCAGGTATCACCGTTGAGGATACCGCCGACTGACTGCACGGCCGTGAAGTAGTCGTTGTCGTAGTTCTCGCTGCCGTTGAACATCATGTGCTCGAACAGGTGTGCATAGCCCGTCTTGCCGAGACTTTCGTCACGCGACCCGACCTTGTAGTAAACGATGACATAGGCCAGCGGCGCGGAGTCGTCCTCGTGGACCAGCACCGTGAGGCCGTTGTCGAGAATCTTTTTCTGGTATGGAATCTCGACGCGCGAGAGATCCTGTGCCTGGAGCGGCAGCGCCAGAACAAGAAGTGTAATGACAGCGGTAGCGATGGTGATTTTCATTGTCTCTCCAGGATTTCTCGGATTATCGGACTTGGTTGCGCACAAGTGGACCGGGGCGCCAGGTTGACAGAATAGCCACGCAACCTTGCACGCACCTTGCCGCTGGGACGAAACCGTGCTGGCAATCGAATCCAAAGCGGCCGGGGCAGCTCGAAAGCTGCCCCGGCCGGGTGTTGTCTCGGACCCGCTTGCGGTCCGTAATGGATGGCGTCAGAACTCGAAGGATTTCGACACTTCAGCGTAGACGACGCGACCGCGTGGGTCGACACGGGTCGGGTCGTACGACGAGCGACGACTGAAGATCAGCGGAAAGTCTTCGTCCAGCAGGTTGCGAACGCCGCCGCTGAATTTCCAGTCGTTTGCCGTCGAGTAGAAGCCCGTCACATCGACCGTCGTGTAACTGTCGACTTTCTGCAGCGGCGGATCGAGCGCACTCAGGTTGTTGGTGTTGTCGTAGCTGCTGGAGTAGTTGACGAACAAGTCCGCACCGTAGGTAGATCTCGACCAGCCGAATCGCGCTCGGGCCACCCAGGTGTCCGGCCCCAGTTCCGTGCCTGAGCGGTCTACCTCGGGATCGCCCTCAACGAGAACTTCGCCGTATTCATCGGTGTATACCGCATTCAGGCCCAACAGATAGCTACCGGATGCCGCCTCGAAGAGGTAGTTGACGTTCAGGTCCCAGCTCCGCAGATTGCTCTTCGAAATATTCGTCGGGCCCGACAGGACCGAGACGAGGTTGCCGTTCGCATCGCGCTGGTAAATATCCGGAAACGCCAGTGAGTTGCTTAGCAGGCGCTGGTCGAGGTAGGACAGCTCGCCGATGCGATCGACCCATTCGATGTCCGAATAGTTGATCGCAACACTCAGGCCGTCGATGTCCGCCGGTGTCCAGTAGATTCCGGCGGACAACGTGTCCGCGGTCTCCGGCCGCAGCAGCTTGTTACCGCCTCGCCAGATCTGGGCGGGCGTCGGCACAGGATTGCCGGGCGTCGCACCCGGTGCATCCGGGTCGTTGATCGTTCGGATACCGAAATCCCGCAGCGGACGTGCGAGCTGTGCGAGGCCGGGGGCCCGGAAAGACTCGCCCCAGCTGGCACGAACGCCGAATGCGTCGACGATCTGCCACTTCAGGCCGATTCTCGGGCTGAACTCGTTGAAGTCGATCGTCTCCTCGTTTGCACCGTCGAAGGCGCGGGTCATGTTGTACTCCTCATAACGCCCGGCCACCGATATCAGGAACTCCTGCGCACCCTGCCTGGCGTTTCCGGAACCGATAAGAGGAATGCTGCTTTCGAAGAAGATTGCGGCTACGTCGCGATCCAGTTTTGCGGACCCGTTCGGGTCGAAACCATAGACCGCGCCAATGAACGGATCGTTGCCGTAGTCGATGCTCTCTTCCCGGTACTGGGTGCCGACCATGAGCGACACATTGCCGCCCGGCACCTCGAACAGCTTGCCGTCCGCCGTGACTTCAATGGACTGTTGGTCGGTAACTGTTTCCTGGTCCGTGCGCGCGCTGAAACCCGAGCTGGCGAAGCTGTCACCGCCGAGTATCGCGTCGAAGTCGATTGCAGGATCATGCTCGCCGGTGAAGAAATTCAGTGCCGGAACCGGAATCTGCGCACCGCTGGCGTCGACCGTAAAGCCGTTCAGCGCATCCGTGAATGCCGGTGTGCGATTCGCCCCGCGTACCGCGGACGTAATTGAGGACTCGCCGAGCCCCACGTCAACGCCCAGCCGCCAGTCTCGCGGCAACGCAAACCTCGCACCCAGGTTGGCGTTCAGCTCTTCCTGGTCCGACCATTGCTCGAAGATCGCCATCGGCGACCCTTCCGGCGGGGCGTACAGGACGAAGGTTCCGAATCCAAGCTGGTTGAACGGGTTGGAAGCCGGCACGAACGAGAACAGCTGGACACCGCCGTTACTCGCATAGTTGTCACGCGTGCTGTAGAGAATGTCCGCATCAAGGATGATTGCCGGGCTGACCTCCTGACTCAGGCGCAATGCCACGGCCGTCTCCTCGGACTCGTTCGTGCCAGCGCCGCCGCGCGCTACCCTGTCGTAAGGTACGACGTTGTCGTAGCTCAGGTCGTCGATCGTCCAGCTGTTACCGGTGGTCCCGGGTGGCAGGGCACCGCTGAAAAACACGTTGCCATTGGGGCCGTTGTAACCGAACAATCCCGAGTCACGGTAGTCCGGACCGCCGAACGGCGTGTAATCGAGCGAAAGATGTGAAGATGCCTTGTCTGTGTCGGCCGAATCGGTCCGCTTGTGCTCCAGTGACAGAGTGACGTTGCCGCCATTCCAGTTCGTGCCGAGAATCTGGCTGATCAGTTCGACATTACCGTCGTTGGCCGCGTTCTCGTAGCGGAGCTTCGTCTCGGATCCGGAATAGTCTTTTCGCAGGATGAAGTTGACGACGCCACCCAATGCGTCCGACCCGTAAATCGCAGATGCGCCATCCATCAATACCTCGACGCGTTCGACCGCGGACGCCGGGATGCCGTTAAGGTTGATGGTTCCGTCGCCATCGTAGATGGGTGATGATGCGACCCGCCGGCCGTTCACCAGGACCAGGGTCGCATTCGCGCCGAGGCCACGCAAGCCAACGGAGGCCTGGCCCAGGGACCGGCTGGGTGTTGCAGCACTCGCACCCTGCGCCGTTGTCGTACTGCCGGACGTGACCACCGAGTGATTCTGCGGCAGGTAGCGGATGATGTCCTCTGCGGACGTCAGTCCGAGCCGGTCAATCTGCTCCCGGTCTATCTCGAAAAAGTGACCCGTCGGTGCCACATTGCGCAGTCGACTCCCAGTTACGACGATTTCTTCGATGCTGTTATCGTCTGCGCGCTCGCCCGACTCGGCCTCGTTGTTGTCCTGCGCATACGAGGCGAGTGCAAACATTATGCCCGATGCGACAAACACTGCTCTGCTGAGGAATTGAGAAACTTTCATTTTTGCCACCTTGTCGTAATTATTAAGGCTCGAGGCACGCCGCCTCCCCCGGGGATTTCTCACTGACGCAGTGTATGCCGGCAACCTTGCACCAACCTTGCGTTGCAGCGCCGGGAATGACGCGGCGCGACGGGCAAGGTTCCTGCCAGACTGATCTGGCACTGTTCGTCAATCGAAGCCTCGAGGTTCATCGAATGCCATTGCCGGCCTTTGGAATCATTTGCGCGCGAATCGCGTTACTCGCGGCAGTGCTCTTGCCGCTTGCCGCTATCGGTATGCCGCAGGAAACACGGTATACGACGGTCGAGCTCATCTCCGAGAACGCAAGCGTTCCTGTTACTGGCGGCACAATTACGGTGGGCCTGTATCTCGAACCGAATCCGTCCTGGCACGCGTACTGGTCGAATCCCGGCGATGCCGGCAAGGCGCCGCGAATCACCTGGTCGCTGCCGCCCGGCTTCGACGCCGGTGAGTTCTCGTTTCCGTCGCCGGTGCTGCTGCCGTTCGGCGACCTCACCACCTACGGCTACGATGAGCCGATCCTCCTGCTCGCGGAAATAACGGTTCCCGAAGGACTGGTTGCCGGCGAAACTGTCGAGATTGGAGGCAAAGCGCGGTGGGTGGTCTGCGACGACAGTATCTGCGTGCCCGACCGTGCCAATGTTTCCTTGCAGCTTGCAGCCGGCGACGGCAACCTGAACCCGGATCAAGCCGCGAGGTTCGACGAGGCGCGTCGCAAGTTGCCCGACCCCGGCGCCTGGCCGGCTGGTTTCAGTATTGCCGACGGCGAGGTCTCGTTCGATATCGCGCCAGCCGACATTCGGCACGATTTCGATGACGCGTACCTGTTCGTGGAATCGACGAACCTCGTTCATTACGGCCGCCAGAGCGTAGAAGTGAGTGCTTCCGGCCTGCGCTTCGTCATGGACGCGGCGGCGGCAGACGGCCTCGACGATGCGACGAGCGCGGTGTTGACGTACACGCGCTCGGACGGGCAGGCCGCGTCGATCGCGCTGGAGTTTTTGCAACGCCCGGCCGCAACGCTGTCCGAGGCGCTGGCGACCGGGCCGGAGTCCGCCATGGGCCTGCTGCGGGCGATAGTTTTTGCCGCGGTCGGCGGCATCATCCTCAACCTGATGCCCTGCGTGTTCCCGAT
>JAOUNK010000263.1 GCA_029881015.1 Gammaproteobacteria bacterium
GGCATGCATGTGGTTCTTCGAGTCTTCCTCGAGCCGCCGCAGCGTTGCAAGGGCCTGCTCGTACTGATTCCGGTCGAGCTGGAACTCGGCCTGGGTCAGGAGCACGGCGTTCGCGGCCTCCGGTGTCTCCTTGTAGGCGAGACGCAACCACTCGTCACGGCGTTCGTCCCTGCCTTGCAGGTGCGCGGCACGGGCGGCCTGGAGATAGTTGAACAACGGCGAATCGCTCGTGCTCGCAGCCCGCGCGAGCATCTTTTCGCCGCGCGCCAGGTCACCTTCTGCGACTGCGATCATTCCCTTGGTCAGCTTCTGCCCCGAACGGGCGGAACGATAGCGCCCGGCCGCCTCTCCGAGCCGTCGCGGCGCGATGACGATCCTGCGAATCAGCCAGGCAGCGGCGACCAGCGTGAAAGCCAGCAGGACCAGCACCGGTACGGACATCTCGATGACATAGCCGCGGAAATTGATAATGACATAGCCCGGGTCCGCGAGCAGGAAGTGCGCGGCGAAGGCGCTGACGAACAGGACGAGGACGACGATGATGCCGAATTTCACGGCGCGGTCTCGCTGAGAGTACGGAACTGACGTAACAGGCGCAGTGACCCGGAAATATCCGGGGTAGCCGTGGTGAATACGTGCCCACGAATCTCCGCGATGGTCTCCTGTGCACTCGCGACCTGCGTGCTGTTGACGTCGAAGTAATCCGTCAGGAGGGCGCTGGTGTCTGCCAGCGTCTGATCAAAGATCGCCTGCTCGCCGCGCAGCAGCGCGAGACGCGCCGCCTGTAATTGCAGCGCCAGGTTATTGCGCAGGAAGTACTCGGCGTCCGGTGACAGTTGTACGAGCCTGGCACGCTCGGGTGGAGTGACCTTGACCAGGCCGGACATGGCGCTCTTCACCGATGCCCAGGCGCGCCCCGCGCCGCTCTGCTCCGGATCGATATCGTCTGCCTCGTCCTCTGCCGCTGCGGCGCTGGCCAGCGGCAACGAATCGACGACCCTGGCGAGGCTGGCAAGTGTCAGTGTCGCGCCTTCGATATCGGGTTTCTCCATGCCGTCGAGGGCCGTGAGTTCGTCCGAGAGGGCACGCCGCACGTCGGTCAGCGCCGGATTGGCGAGCTGGACGATCCGTTCGTCGGCCATTCTCAGGGCCAGTGCGGCGAGATGCGGATTGTTCGCAAGCTGCAGTTGTGCGTTGGCTATCTGCATGTAGTACTCGGACTCGGCCAGGATCCAGGCATCGCGGGCACCCTCGGAGACCCCGGCGAGCGAGGCCACGGAGCTTTCGAGCGCCGACATGCGGGCCGGCAACGAACTCAGCAGGCGGACGCGTTCGTCCAGCTCCTGCCGAATGGCGGCCAGTTCGGCATCGAGCGCCGGGTCACGCACACCGAGGCCGGCGACCTGTGCCTTGAGGTCGGCAAGCGATTGCTCGGAGCCCGCAAGACGGCTGCCGAGTGTTGCGACGGCGTCGTCCGCGCTCGTGTCACGCGCACCCCGCCAGTCGTTCCAGGCGGTGTAGCCGGCCGCCGCCACCGCGATAATCGCCAGGAGGAATGCCAGCCAGGCAACAGAATTGCCGGGACTCTCGCGTCGCGGTTTTTCGGGCGTCGCCTCCTCAACAGGCGTTGTCTCGTCAACCGGCGTGTCCCCGGCCGGCGTTGCTTCGGCTTCTGTCGCGTCGACAGGCGCGCCGTCGTCTTTGATGTCTGTGTCGCTCATGGTGCTGTTCCGGAGTCGGTACTGTGTAGTGCGATGATTGCCTGGACCATGTCGTCAGCGCCCGGCCCAGGCGCGAGTATTGGTCGGGACCCGGGAAAGCGGTCCAAGGCCTCTTTTAACACACGACCTGCCGGCGTCACCAGTGGAGTGGATTCGAGTTGCGCGATACACCACGCCGGCAGCAATTCGGCGAGGTTCCTGAGCGACTGCACGCTCATGATCGTAATGACATTTATCTGTCCATGCCGCCAGCGCGCCTCCAGGTCGGCGAGGACTCCCGCGCCGACAGCGGGCAGGCGACGCTTATAGACGGACAGGTAGTCGACGTTGGCGCCGCGCGCCAGCAATTCCTCGGCGAGCAGTTCCCGGCCTACGGATCCCCGGATGATGCGCACGCGCTTGCCGCTGACGTCCTGCAAAGCGGGTTCGGCCAACAGGTGTTCGCTGTCATAGCCGTTGGCCGACTGGATATCCACGACGCGCCCGGCGTCGACAATCGCTTTCGCCGTGGCGGGGCCGATCGCGGCGAGCTTGCCGCCGCCCGTGAACCTGATGCCGAACTCGACGGCATTGCGGCTCACGAAAATGACGATGTCGGGTGGGAGCAGTGCGTCTGCGCTGTTGCGGACGTCGAGGTCATCGTGCGGCACGATCTCGATGACAGGGAAGCAATACGTCGTGCCGCCTTTCGCTTCGATGGCATTGACGAGTTCGATCGCCTGCGTGCGCGGCCGCGTGACGAGCACGCCAACACCCTGCAGCGGTCGATCAGGCATGGGTTGCCCCGGCCGCTTCAAGCAGTTCGGCGGCACCGCGGTCCAGCAATCGCCCGGCGAGTGCTTCGCCAAGCGTTTCTGCGTCGGCGGCCTTGCCACTGACGCTGTCGCGAATCGACCGGCTGCCGTCCGGCATGGCCACCAGCGCGGTTACCGTCAACGCGTCACCGTCGATGACGGCGTACGCGGCAACCGGCGACTGGCAGCTAGCCTGCAATACGCGTGCGATCGCGCGTTCGGCGAGGGTTGTCTGCACCGAACGTGCATGGTTGAGCTGTGCGAGTACCTTGCGGAGTTTCGTGGCGTTCTCGAGGCACTCGATCCCCACGACGCCCTGTGCTGCCGCGGGCAGCATCGCTTCGGGCGCGAAGACCTGGCTGATGCGGTCGTCGAAGCGCAGGCGTTCGAGACCCGCCGCCGCGAGAATAATTGCGTCGTAGTCGCCGTTGTCGAGCTTGGCCAGGCGCGTGTTAACGTTGCCGCGCAGGGGCTCGATTCGCAGATCCGGGCGCATCATCTTGAGCTGGGCCTGGCGCCGCAGGCTGGAGCTGCCAACGAGCGCTCCCTGTGCAAGGTCCGACAGTTGCGCGCCGTGCGGTGACACCAGTGCGTCGGCGTGGTTGGCTCGCTCGAGCATCGCGGCAAGGCAAAACCCCGCGGGCATCTCGGCCGGCACGTCTTTCATGGAATGGACGGCGATGTCGGCTTCGCCGGCCTGCATGGCGACCTCGAGTTCCTTGATAAACAGGCCCTTTCCGCCGATCTTCTGCAGGCTGCGATCGAGGATCTCGTCACCCCGTGTCGATAGCGGCACCAGTTCGACGTCCTCGATCTCGGGCAGTGCGGCGAGGAGGGCGGCGACGTGCTCGGCCTGCCAGAGGGCGAGGGCGCTCTTGCGGGTAGCGATGCGTATTTTCATGATTCTTTAAGGCGACGTTTCACTTCGGCGACATGCCGGCGGCTGATTATCAGTTCTTTGTCCTCGACTTGCGAGTTGTCTCGCAGGATCACCCGGCTCTTGCCCTCGGTATTGCGGTCAATGCGGTCGATCCTGGCGACGGCGATCAGCGCGCCGCGGTGAATGCGCACGAAGCGGTCGCCAAATTCGGCCTCCAGTGACTTCAGTGAATCATCAATGAGGTCGTGACCGTTATCGTGGTGAACCGCAACGTATTTCTGGTCGGCGGTAAACGCTGTGATCTCATCTACCGGGATCAGCTTGAGCTCCCCGTGCGCGAGGGCGCAGACGTGCTTGCGGCGAACATCGAGCCTGGCTTCCGCCGTCGCCTCGCGGAGCGCGCTGCCGACCAGGCGCGTTGCCTGCTCCAGCGCCCCGGTCAGGCGTGAGCGCCGCACGGGTTTGAGCACGTAACCGATGGCTCGCGCCTCGAACGCGTCGATCGCGTATTCGTCATAGGCGGTCGTGAAAACCACGGCCGGGGCGGGATTCATGGCGTTCAGGTGATGCGCGGTTTCGATGCCTTCCATGCCGGGCATGCGGATATCGAGAAGAACGATGTCAGGCGCCAGGCGGGCGGCCTGCTCCAGCGCCTCGTGACCGTTGGCCGCCTCACCGACCACATCGTAGCCGTCTTCGTCCGCGAGGATCTGTCGCAAACGGTCTCGTGCGGGCTGTTCATCGTCGACGATGAGGACTTTCACGACTCGCCCTCGACGACCGGGAAGCGCAGCGTGACGACGAAGCGATCGTCGCTGTCGTCGATGTCGACGGACGCCTTGCTGCCGTAGGCGAGTTCGAGGCGTTGCCGGATGTTGCTCATCGCCATGTTGTTGCCGTTCCTGCCGCGCGATTTCCCGGGCGCAACCGGGTTGGACACGCTTATCTGCAGCGTCCGCCCCTCCCGCTTGCCGCGAATAAGAATCTCGCCACCGCCGGGAAGCAACTCGATACCGTGATAGATCGCATTCTCGACGAGCGGCTGGATCGTCAGGCTCGGGATCCGGGCCCGCATGGGCAGCTCGTCGATGTCCCAGCGAATCCGCAGGCGATCGCCGAGACGCAGTTTCTCGATGCGCTGGTAGATCGCGGTGACTTCCAGTTCTTCCTTGATGCTCGTCCGGTCGCGGTTGTTCGAGAGGCTGGCGCGCAACAGGTCCGAGAGGTCCTCAACGGCCTCTTCCGCCTGGGCCGGGTCGGTGCGTGTCAACGACGCGATGGTGTTCATGCTGTTGAACAGGAAATGCGGGCGGATCAGCGCCTGCAACGCGCTGATGCGTGCCTGTGCCTCGAGCACGATACTGCGTCGCCATTCACTCGAGATATACAGGTAACGCATGCCCAGCGCGATGATGATGGAGCTGATGGCAAACGTGCGCAGGAGGAAGCGTGTGTGCGAGCTGTCGATGATCGA
>JAOUNK010000265.1 GCA_029881015.1 Gammaproteobacteria bacterium
GTGACTGGCACCGTAGTTGCAGCGGACACCGGGTCAGGTGGGCTCGCGTGCCTCGGTGCCGGGCCCTTCGATGCCGACGAAGGTCTTCTCACCGCCAAGTCTTGCGACGATCGTGGCGCAGCACGCGTCGCCCCAGACGTTAACGCTCGTGCGGCACATATCGAGGATGCGGTCGAAGACCATCAGCACACCGATCGCTTCCATCGGCAGGCCGATTGCACCGAGGATGATCGCAATCGCCACGAGCGACGCCGACGGCACGCCCGCGACGCCGATCGAGGTCAGCAAGGCGATGACGACGACGGCGAATTGCTGACCGAAGGTCAGATCGAGACCGTAGGCCTGTGCCAGGAATATTGCCGCCGCGCATTCGTACAACGCTGTGCCGTTCATGTTGACCGTGGCGCCCAACGGCAAGACAAAACTCGACACCTTGTTCGAGACGCCGACGTTGTCCTCCAGGCTGTCCATCGTGATCGGCAGCGTGGCTGATGACGATGCTGTCGAGAACGCCGTCAGCATCGCCGGCGAGGCACCCGCCATTGTCTTGAACGGCTTCACCTTGCCAACGTACCTGAGCAACACCGGCAGTGTACCGAATGCGTGAATGCTGAGCGCTGCCACGACACACACTGCAAATATGAACAGCGGCTTTGCGGCCGACAGCCCTGCCGTCGCCATGACCTCGGCAACCAGGCCGAACACACCGATCGGCGCAAACATCATGATGAACTCGGTCACGCCCATCATCGTGTGGAACACCGCGTTCCAGAAATTGAACAGGGGCTCGGCATATTGGTGCGTCAGGCGTGACATGAAATAGCCGAACAGCAGCGAGAAGAAGATGAGCCCCAGCATGTTGCCTTCGACAGCCGCTTCCACGATGTTGGGTGGAATCATGCGCATGAAGATCTCGGCAACATCACCGACACCCTTGCCCTCGACCTTGCTGGCAATGTCGACAGTGTCTGCTTCGAGCGCGAGCGTCTCGCCCACCGGCTCACCGCCGGAGATGCCCGGCTGCACGACATTTACAATGATGAGCCCGACCATGATCGCGGCCAGCGTCGTGGTCGTATAGAAAAGCAGCGTCCTGCCGCCGAGCTTGCCGAGATTGCCGCCGGAGCCGATGCCGGCTACGCCGACGATGATCGACGACGTAATCAATGGCACGATGATCATCTTCAGCGCATTGAGGAACAACGTGCCGATGTAATCGAACATCGTTACGTAAGGGACGCCGAGAAGACCCGGCGTTACATCGTCAGTGGTGTAACTTCTGACCCATGTCCCGACAAATACCGCGAGTCCGATAGCGATCAGGATCTGCCAGTGCAGAGCGAGCTTGCGCATGATTCCCCCGTTCCGGCGTGGTGCCGTACACGTAGTTCTTGTTATCGGGGGAGCTTACTAGAGCAGATCAGGCTGGGCCAGCACGTCTTTGTTGATGATCACTTCGGCGTTCTCGCGCAGTGCCTTGAGAAACGCGACGAAATCACCGACCCCGGCCTGGTCCGTCAGCTGCGCCTTGCCGGCGTCACGCGTCTCCTGCGGCAGGAGCTCGGGCCGGCCCGGTATCACTGCATCGACACTGAACACGGTATAGCCGCCCGCGCTATTGCGCGTGCCGCCCGTCGTCGGATTCTCCTGCGTCGGCTTCACAGCCGTGAACACGGAGACCATGACAAACTGATCGACGTCTTCGCCACTGCGCGAGATCAGCACAGGCTCGGCGGCGGTGGCGCCGATAGCGGCCGCTGCGTCAGCAAAGTCGGTGCCGTCGGCCAGCGCCGCAAGCATCTCGTCAGCCTTGGCGGCCATGAGCTCTTCGGCCTCCTGTGCCCTGAGGCTCTCGACCACCTGGTCACGTACGTCGTCAAGCGGCTGGCGCGTTGCGGGCTCGTGCCTGGTCACGGCAAAGACGGCCGAGCGGTTCATGTCGACTTCCACGATGTCGGAGATTACGCCGCCGGATATCACCGACGCGTCGAATACCGCATCGACGACAGCGGGACTGTCGGCGAACGGCGCACCGCCCTGGCGCGTGAAACCGGCCACCGTTTTCACCTCGACACCGACGTCCACCGCCAATGCACGAATGTCGGTCGCATCGAACAGCGCCGCGGAAAGACGCGACTCGAGTTCACGGAAGCGGCTCTCCGCCTTCTGGTCCTGCAGTTCGACCGTCAGCTCGCTGCGCACCTGGTCCAGGGGCAGCGCACCCGGCTCGATAATCCGGTCGAGGCGAATAATGTGAAAGCCGAATTCGGTCTTGACCGGCCCTTCGATGCTGCCCTCCTCCATCGAGAATATCGTGCCGCCAAAGTCGCCCGGCAACGACGTCCGTGTCAGCGCACCGAGGTCGCCGCCCCGGCTGGCCGTGCCGCCGTCTTCGGAGTAGGTTTTCGCGAGGTCCTCAAACGGTTCCCCGGCCTGGACGCGCGCCAGCAATGCGATGGCCTTTTCTTCGGCAGCATCTTCATCGTCGCCGAAAAGGATCAGGATATGCCGCGCCTGGCGTTGTTCGTCCTGCAGGTAACGGTCTTTATTGATGTCGTAATAATCCACCAGCTCTTCTTCGCTCACGTCGATGCCCTGGGCGATGTCACTGCGCTGGATTTCGATGTACTCCATGTCGACCGACTCCGGCAGCTGGTACAGCGTCGGATTGTCGTCATAGAACGCCGTAACCATGTCGTCGGTGATTTCGATCTCCGATGCGACGGCTTCGGGATCGATCGTCGCCAGCGTCACGATGCGCTGCTCGGTCGCAAGATTGAGGTAGCGGCGATACGCTGCCGGGGTCAGCAGTGCCGAGCCACGCAGGGCACGGTGCAGCTGCTCACGGCGCAAGGTTACGCGCTGGGCGGCCTCGAAGGTGCTCGGCTCGTAGCCATTCTGCGCGAGGAGGTTGCGGTAGGTTTCCAGGTTGAAACGACCGTCGAGCTGGAATTCCGGCGTGCGCTGGATAATCGCCGTGACCTGCTCGTCGCTGACCTGGTAACCCGCTTCGTCCAGGTAGTTGTCGATAACGCGCTGCTCGATCAACTGCTCGAGGATTGCCGAGCGCACACGCAGGCGTACGTCATCGGACGCCTGCGAGAGCTGCGGGTTTTGCAATAGCTGGTCGCGATAGGCGGCCTCAAACTGGTTCAGTCCAATTTCGGCATCATCAACCTTCGCCGCGTAGTTGTTGCCGACGAAGGTAAAGTTGGCTCCGCCGACGAAGACAAACGTGACACCGATGACAGCGAGGATCGTGATGGCGACCCAGCCCGTGAATTTCTCGCGAAGGTTTTGCAGCATGATGAGTCTTTAATTTGTGAGGGACCTTAAGGGCCCGAAATGAGGCGTGCGATTCTATAAATAAAAAGGCCCCGGGTCCATGCGGACCCGGGGCCTTCTATCAGTGGCGGAGCGGACGGGACTCGAACCCGCGACCCCCGGCGTGACAGGCCGGTATTCTAACCAACTGAACTACCGCTCCGAATCTGGTGGGTGCTGACGGGATCGAACCGCCGACCCTCGCCTTGTAAGGGCGATGCTCTACCAGCTGAGCTAAGCACCCAATGCTTCTCAGGACATGAAAAAGCCCGTAGTTACGGGCTTTTTCTTACCCTGTACCCCCGAAGGGCGCGCTAGTTTACGGCATCCTTCAGGCCTTTACCAGCCTTAAATCCAGGAACATTTGAAGCCGGGATCTGGATGGTTTCGCCGGTGCGCGGGTTGCGTCCGGAGCGTGCCGCGCGAGCCTTCACAGAGAAGGTTCCGAAGCCTACGAGAGAGACAGAACCGCCGTTTGCCAGCGTTCCCTGGATGCTGTCGAGTACTGCGTCGACAGCCTTTGTTGCGTCAGCGCGTGACAAACCAGCAGCGCCAGCTACCGCATCAATAAGTTCACCTTTGTTCATGCTTTCACCCTTGCAGATTGATTAAGGAATATTTGATCAATCCAGCGAGCTCCCCCTATGGCGCAATCCGCTGAATCACCGTGCGCGTCTCCGTGCCAATACCAATCACGCGCGGCTGCGACGTTTATACCTACTGCCATAAATACCGTCAAATTCCGCACAACCACGCGGTTTTCACGATTTTCTCCCCCGGCGATTCCGTCTCCAAATTGCGACGCCCTGCCGGTACCGCCTGGGTGCCTGCCAGCAAGGCGGCGCCGGCCCTCGCAAGCTAACGTCAAGGGCTGAGACAAGCCGTTTCTCTGCCCATCTAATCGACTGGAGCTTTCGGTACTTTGTTGTTGATGTTGCTCAGGATTACGGGGCGCAAGGCACTCGCCGAGTTAGCGACTCCGAAAATTGACCGCACGTGGACGCCAGGTCCGCCGGCCCTGCCGGCGAAGCGCCGGCAAGCGCCCGCGATCGGCCCCTCGCACCTCCGGAAACGCAGGCTTTCTGCGGTCTGCAGCAGCAATTCGGCAAATGCGGTAATGGCACCGATTTGCGCGAATTTACGCCGCCGGAATCACGTCACTTGCCGGGCCACGCGCTTCTCGAAACGCAGGAAGGACCGCGCCGGCCAAGCGCCCGCACAGCGTTCGTAGAACGCCACGGGGTCGACCCACGGAATCGTCGCGTGCCGATGTCCCTGCCGGTGGAGATCTGAAAGACAGCGCCCGAGGAGTACGCGGCCAATACCTGACTGCCGCACGTCCGGCGCGACACCCATCGGCCCGAACCAGCCCGTACCCTTGTTGTTCGCATCGCTTGCCGAGAAACCGACGACGGACCCGTCACGCACGGCGATGTGCAGCGTCGACGGCGTATTGCCCAGCGCGCTCAGTGCCTCCGCGGTCCAGCCGGGCCAGTTCGCGGCAAGGAAACGGCGCACGGACTCTTCATCGCGCGGTGCC
>JAOUNK010000266.1 GCA_029881015.1 Gammaproteobacteria bacterium
GGATGGACAGCCCTTCAGGGGAAAACTCGACCCTGCGCATTGCGGTCACCGCGGACGGCGCAACCTGGTACGCGGAAGTTCCTACGGTATTCCTCGATTCCGGGGAAAGGCCCACAATGACTCGCTAGCCTGTCTTCGCCGGCCGGACCCCTTTTGCTTCAGTTATTGTCAGTGAGTGAGCGCTGGCGCCTGCAGGTGCTTCTCGACAAAAGCGGCGACTGCGCGCAACGTGTCGAGTCTCGACGCCTGGTAAGACAACCCGTGATCTTCGCTTTCCAGTTCGATCAAGGTGACGTCTTTCTTTGCGCGGCGAAGCGCGTCGAGCATTGCGGTGCTCTGCTCGATCGGCACGACAGTATCCTTCTTGCCGTGGATGAGCAGGACGGGCGCCGCGAAGTCTTCCGCGCCGTTAATCGGCGATATCGCCTCGAGGGCATCCCAGTCGAAGTCCTGTCCACCGACCTGGCGCTCCCAATACCTGACGACCCAGTGGTCACGGCCGTAGATGCGACGGTCCGACTTCAACATGCGCTCAAGGTCGGCAACGCCGGCGATGGATACCACGCATCGGTACAGGCCCGGCGAGAACGCGCCCGCCGCCAACGCCGCGTAACCGCCGTAACTCGCACCGACGATACAGATTTGCTCGGGGTCGACCAGGCCGCTGTCGACGAGAAACTCGACGCCATCGTCGATATCGGACTGCATCTTCCCGCCCCACTCGCCGCGGCCAGCACGCGCGAATGCCGAACCGAATCCGCTCGAGCCACGAAACTGGGGTTGCAGCACCACGTAACCGCGGCTCGCGAAGTATTGCGCCAGCCAGTCGAACTCGAATCGGTCGTACGACTCCGGCCCGCCGTGCGGAATAACAATCAGTGGCGAGTTGCCTTTTTGTACCGCTTCAGGTCGCACCGTCAACAGTGCCGGAATGTCCAGGCCGTCGCGCGCGGCATAGCTGATGATCTCGGTAGGCACGACCTGGTCAGCCGCGATCTCCGGCCGTATGGCGGCGAGGATCTCCGGCTCTTTCGCGCCTTCCGCGAACAACAGGTAGTAACCTGAATTCCAGCCGCCGCTGGTCTGGACGACCAGGTCGCGGAAACCATCGCTCCAGCTGACCAGTGTCACCGACGTGCCCTGAAGCTCGTCTTGAATACGCTCGATCCTCTGGTTCAGGGACTCGTCGAAGAACTCGTACGTCGGCAAGAAGCCGGAGTATTGCACGCCATACACCACCCGGTTGAGATCCGTCTGCACGACTTCTACGCCGGCGTCGTCACGCCCCATGATCGGGCCTGTGAGTTCGCCGTCGTCGAGACCCAGCCGGTACAGCGAAACCACATCGGCGTCGCGGGGCCGCGCTCCAAATACCAGCGCATGCTCCGTCGACATGACTCCCAGGGGGCCAATCGGGGGTATTCCGGTTGTTCTTTCGTAGACGATGCTGCGTTCGCCACGCAGGGACCAGATCCTGTATTGATTGTTGTGATTCTGGAAATCAACGCGTGCAAGCATGTCCCCGGCGGCATCCACGAACCAGTCGATCGTGCTCTGGGAGCCTTTCTTGACCAGCCGCGCGCGGTGGTTGTCGAGGAGAACCGCGTATACCCCGTAGCGCGGGTCCTCCAGGGTTGGCTTGTCGCTATGAAACGCCGGCATCAGGACTTTCCTGCCGTTGTCTGTAGTACCGACGATCTGGCCCAGCCCGGTCTGTCCCGGGTATAGGTCCGGCGCCATCTGGAGCAGGTTGCGAACTTCCTGACGCCGCACGTCCAGGTGCAGGGCTCCGCTGTAGTCGAACTGGCCACGATAGCCATACGCCTGGATGGTACGGCCCGCTATAGCAACCAGGTTGTCGTCGTCGATGAATCGCAGCGTCCGGGGTGAGAACTCACCGACAGCGAATCCGCCCTTGAGTTGTTTCGATTCCAGATCGACAACGAGGATCGCGTCATTTCCGTCCGCCGTACTCCGGTAGGCAATGCGCTTTCCGCTCGGCGAAATCACCATCAGGCTGACGGTCGGAATTGCACCGTATGCGTCAAGGGGTGCCAATTGCTGGGCATTCGCGGTGGGTGCCGCCAGGATGGCTGTCGCTACAAGCGCGGCCGAAACGAGTATCCGTCTATTCATTGTTCATTTGTGCGAGTGTGGTTCTTCAGGTGTCCTAATACAGGTACATCGCCAGGAATCTTTCGATAGCGTTGTACGCCGACAAGCTGTTCTCCCGGTCGACGAAGACGTAGTGGCCCGCATCCGCCAACCACAGGTACTGGTGGGGAGCCTTGGCCTGTTTGAGCGCCTTTACCATTTTCTTCGCCTGGCTGAAAGGCACGACGCTGTCGTCGGTGCCGGCTACGACCAGCACGGGAATCTTGATCTTGTCGGCATGGAGTGCGGGAGAATTCGCGTCGAGCATCTCCTTGTCCTGAACCGGATGCCCGACCCGATCGAACAGCACTGACTGCCACGCAATTTCGTCGACACGTTCATCCATATAGTACTCGATCAGTTCCGCCAGGTGGGTAACCCCGTTCACGCTGATCGCGCATTTGAACAGGTCCGGTGTCTTGACAGCTCCCATCAGCGCCACGTAGCCGCCGTAAGAGGCGCCGACGATGCACATGCGCTCCGGGTCCGCGTATCCCTTGTCGACCATGAATCGCGCCGCGTCGGTAACATCGTCCTGCATCAGACCACCCCATTGCCTGTAGCCTGCAGTCTCGAAGTTCCGGCCGTATCCCGAGGAGCCACGGAAGTTCGGCATCACGACGATGTAACCACGCGTCGACAGGAACTGCGCAAAGTGATCGTAGTCCTGCCTGCTGCGCACGCTCGGCCCGCCGTGCGGCATGATGATCGTGGGGTGCGGTTTTCCTTTCTCGAAGGACCTGGGCAACAGGATGTACGCGCGCAATCGGGCCCCGTCTCTCGCGACGTAGCTGGTTACCGCAGGCGCCGACAGATTCTCAGCCGTAAACAGCTCGTTTTCGTGGGCCAGGAACGTGAGCGCCTGCTTCTCGAAGTCCCACAGGAGATACATGTAAGGACTATCGGGGCCGTGCGCACGGACAAGCGCGCGCCGATGCTCGGGATCGAGCGTCGACACGTGGAAATTGTAATTCCCGATCTGCGTGGCTATCGCATCGTATTGCTCTTGCTGCGCCTCGTCGAAATAGACGTTGCGTACATTGTCCTTCTCGACCCGATAACCAACAAGCTGATCTGACCTGTTGTCGAACAGCGCACCGTAGACGTCCTGCCCGTCAATGGACGCCAGGACGCTCTGCTTCCGTGTCCTGCGGTCGGCCAAAACCAGGTCGAAGTAGCCGGTCTCCTCATTGAGTTTGCGATATACGATACTCTCGCCGCGCAAAGCTACGAGTTGATTCGTGCCGATACTGGCCTCGTCGTCCCAGTTCAACGGCAGCGTGTCGATGAGCTCCCATTTGCCGTCGCCAGTGAACTTGAAGATCTCATAGGTCTTCTTGCGCTCCCGGTAGTCGAAGCGATACAAGGGCTTGCCCTCATCGTCACTGAAAAACCGATACGTATTGGCCGAACCCTTGGTGAGAAACTCGGCTTTCCCCGTGTTGATGTTCACCTTGTACAGGCTTCTCGTACTGAACTGGTACGCCGCCATCAACACATGGTCGGGGTCTTCCGGAAGGAAGTTCGTGACGCGCGACAGCGAGAAATTGTTCCTCAGGTTTCGCTCTTCCTGCATCAGGACGGCCATGCCCGACATGTCCTTGTTGACAGCCACCATGCGACTGAAATCGGGCCCATCGCTGCCCTCGAGGAAGACGCTCCTCTGCAGCTTCTTCGCGACGGCGGCCCAGGGCACGGACATCGATATGAGCAGGCGGTCATTGTTCCCCCAGACCAGCCACTCCGGTTCCATGGAGTCCTCGGCCAGTACGCTTACGACCGGCATATCTGGCGTTTCCACGTTCCTGACGACGGCTATTCTCTGTTGCCGCTCGTTGACAATGAGTGCGAGGTGTTTGCCGTCCGGAGACAATTCAACGTCAAGGACGTCGGGCTCGGCCAGGAAGTCATTGACGGTCAACTCCGCGGAGGCGGCCTGGAAGGTCACGGCAAGCAACAGGATCCCCAGGATTTCGACAGGCGTCCGCGGCAATCGAAACGTTGAAAGTCGCACCGAAGCTCCTTTTTTTTCCCAAGGGGTGGACGTACCAGGCAGTCATTGCGCCGAAGATGATAGTCGATCCTGCACGGTTCAGGCGACTCCCGCTATACGCACTCATCGCTATTCCGTCCGATCGGCGCTGCGCGCCATACGCCTTTTGTCGTATATCTCCATGCCTGCACTTTTCCTAGACTTGTCTGCCAAAGAACCTCGGTGAAACCTGCCATGACCTCATACCTTGATACCCATCGCGCTTCGATCGAAAACCCGGAGGAATTCTGGGGCAAGGCCGCTGAGGGCATCGACTGGGAAAAGCGCTGGGACAGCGTTCTCGTTAACCCGGATCCGCTGACCTACCGCTGGTTCGCCGGCGGCAAGCTGAACACCTGTTACAACGCTCTCGACCGGCACGTGGAGCGCGGACGCGGTGACCAGGCGGCGATCATCTACGACAGCGCTGCAACCGATACAAAGCGGACCATCAGCTACGCGGACCTCCTCGGCGCCGTTTCCCGCTTTGCCGGGGTCCTCGCCGCAAACGGTATCAGCAAGGGTGATCGGGTGATTGTTTACATGCCGATGATTCCGGAAGCGATTGTCGCGGTCCTGGCCTGCGCCCGACTCGGCGCCGTCCACTCCGTCGTATTTGGCGGGTTTGCCGCCGCCGAGCTCGCAACGCGTATCGACGCTGCCAGGCCGAAA
>JAOUNK010000267.1 GCA_029881015.1 Gammaproteobacteria bacterium
AAGTCGCTTTCGGGGCGCGACGCGAACACAATGCCTGCCGGCACTGCCGGGAGGCTTTCGCCGAGGGAGCGATAGGCAGGTCGGTACGCCTTGGCAGCGGTACCGCGGTATCGGCACTATTCGGCGTCGACCTGGCAACTGGCTCTTCCGGGTCGAACGTGTTCGGCAGAATGTTGCTGAATTTGGGTTCGGCAGAGCACTGGGGAAGCGAGTTGGCGGCAACCTATCGCTACTTTCCGAGAGACAGTGAGGACAGACTCGTTCTGCGCTGGTCCTCGAGGGTATCGCTTGCTCATCGGCATGAGATAAACCTGAACGTATCGAGCGACGACACGGTGCAGGGAAGCATTTACTACGCTTACCGCTGGTGACCCGCAGGCCACATCCGAATGACTAGGGCATGCCCCGCGAGAGTAGCGAAGTACCCGCTATTTCACTGCGCAGTATGGCGGCGACTTTTTCGGGCTGCATGGGGCGGCTGATCAGGAAACCCTGCGCGAGATCACAATTGCAGCTCTTCAGAAATTCAAGCTGCGGCAGCGTCTCGATGCCTTCGGCGGCCACCTCGATATCCAGTCCCTGGGCCATCGCGATGGCGGCGCGCACGATGCGCTGGTGACTGTTGTTCTCAACGATATCCGCAACGAGCTCCCGGTCGAGTACGCAACTGTCGACAAAGCCGTTGTCGAGCGACTCGAAGGAAACGTCGCCGGTGCCGAAATGATCGAGCGACAACCGGACGCCGGTTCGGCGGATGGCGCGCAGCGTATCCATCTCGGTGCCGCGTTTGCCAACAATATGGCCGTCACCGATTTCGAGTTCGATACAGCCCGGGTCGAGCATCGTGTCGGCGAGAGTTTTCTTGATGACGTCGACGAGTCGCTTGTGCACGAGTTGCTGCGGCGAAAGATTGATGGCAACAGACAGGTCCGGCAACTCGAAACGGCGCTGCCAGCCCGCGAGCTGTCGACAAGCGGTGGCAATGACCCACTCGCCGGCTGAATGAATCAGCCCGCTGCTCTCGAGGATCGGCAGGAAGCGCGCAGGCGCCAGCAGGCCGAAGCGCGGATGCTGCCAGCGGAGCAGGGCCTCGAGGCCGATCAGGCGGCCCGATGCAAGGTCGATGCGCGGCTGGTAATGCAGCACGAACTCGTCCCGGACCAGCGCGTGACGCAGGCCGATCTCGAGTTCTTCGCGCTGCGCGAGTTTCGAGTTCAGCGCGCTGGAGTAATACTGGAAGCGTCCACCGCCGCGCTTCTTGGCCTCGAGCATCGCCAGGTCGGCGGCCTTTATCATGCCTTCTGCCGTATCGGCCGATTCGGGGAACAATGCGACACCGATACTGGGCGTCGCGTACACCTCGCTACTGCCGATCTCGTACTTCTCGGAAAGAACCAGCAACAGTTTCTGCGCGGCGGCGCCGGCATTGCCGGCCTCGCCAAAGTCTTCGAGACAAACGACGAATTCGTCGCCGCCCCAGCGTCCGGTGAAGTCACCGATGCGCACGTTGCTCTTGAGGCGATCGGCGACCTGGCGCAATAGTGCGTCGCCGATGTCATGACCGAGCGTGTCGTTAACCGATTTGAAACGATCAAGGTCTATGAACAGCGCCGCGAGCGGAGCGCCTTTGCGCTGGCTGCGGCCGATGGCGCGCGACAACTGCTCGGTAAAAAGGCCGCGGTTCGCGAGGCCGGTAAGCTCGTCGAACTGCGCGAGCTTCTCGAGTTCGGACGTGCGCCGTGTTGCCTCGGTGATGTCGCGGAACGTAACGATGCCGCCGACGAGATCGCGATTGCCGTCATACAGCCCCTGGCCGTTGATGCTGAGCACGGTGTCGGGCTGCTCCGGTGTGCGGTAGATCGCCACCTGGTTCGAAAATTTCTCGCCACTGCGCGCACGCATCAGTGGCAGCGCATGCGAATTTCGATAGCTTTCGCCATTACCGTCGAAACAACAGAAGGTCTGTTCCCAGGCCGGATCGGGTTGCGTCCGCGGGCCGAGACCGAGTATCGACCTCGCCGCAGGATTGATCTCGAGTACATGGCCGGCGTGGTCAGTAATGATCACGCCATCGTTGATATTGCGAAGTATCGACAGGACCGTGACGTCGGTATCGCACAGGCGTTGCTGCAGGCGCCAGCGCTTTACGGCGTGATCGAATACCGCATCCTGAGCATCAACCGTTACGTCGTCGATACAGATATACGCCTGGGCGCCGGCGCGTACGGCGGCAATGCCGCGGTGCTCATTCTCTTTCTCTGTCAGGGCGACAACCGGGTACGCGTCAAGCGACTGGATCAGGTCCCCGAGCGACTGTCCGGACTGCGCAATTGCCGGCCCTGCCTCGACCAGCACGAGGTCGATCACGGAAGAGCCGCCCTGCGGCAGCGCGAGTGAATTGTTGCGCGTCAGCATCGTGCAGCACGGCAACGTCTCGAGTTCCGACAGGTAATTTGCGGCGAACTCACCTCGGCCAAGATACAAAATGGAGTGGCCCGACATCCTAGGAAACCGTAACTGTCAGGGGCAACTTGGCCGCAGGTGAATCGATCGGATCATCGGGCGGACAAGCGTGCGAACGTGCCATATGTTGTTCTAGGGTTCGTTTAGGCCAATGGCATGATAACAGAATAGTAATAAAAGACAGTCGCTTAAGCGTTTTTTTTGCCGTTCGGACCGGCGATCTTCAAACCCTCCGGCGAGCACCGGCATCCAAAGGTCACGATAAAGGGAGAAAAGCCACTTGGAAGCGCTTTTGACCGTGGCGGGCAGCGACTATAGTCGGGGCATGACAAGCGCCGATACCGACAAAGTCACTGACGAAGAGGCCTGGATCCGCCGGGCAAAACGATCGGATGCGCAGGCATTTGAGGCCCTCTATCGACTGCATGTGGGCAAGGTCTACGGGCTTTGTCTGCGGATGACGGGGAACGTCAGTGAGGCTGAAGACTGTACTCAGGAGGCATTCATCCAGGCCTGGAACAAGATGGCCAGGTTCCGCGGTGACAGCGCGTTTTCTACCTGGTTGCACCGCATCGCGGTCAACGCGGTTCTGGGCAGGATTCGCAAGTCGACGCGGGAACGGGACAGGATTGCGGCCGTTGCGGACGTTGAACCGGCCCGCGTGGCTACCGGCGACACCGGCGAACTCCGCGACCTGGCCGAGGCGATTGACCGCTTGCCCGAACGCGCACGGCACATTTTCGTCCTCAACGCAGTGTATGGCTACAGCCATGAAGAGGCCGCCGGCATGCTGGGCATTGCAGCCGGTACGAGCAAAGCACAACTGCACAGGGCAAGGAGGCTTCTGATGCAACAACTGGAAAGCGAAGGATTTAGAGTATGACGCAGGAATTTGACGACAAACTGGACCGGGCAGCGCGACAACTCGCGACGGAAGTTGCTCCACAGCGCGACCTCTGGCCTGACATCGCCTCGGCGATGGCGGCACCCGGGCGCTCACGGTGGACGCCGATGTTTGCACAGGCTGCAGCCGTTGTACTGCTGGTAGGTGCTTCGTCAGCAATCACCTACGTCGCGGTCAAGAACGACCAGGCCCCGGTGGTGTCGATCGAACCGCAGCTTGTTTTCGAACAGGCGTCGTTCGGCGGCAACTACCACCTTGGTCCTGATTTCCAGGCCGCGCGTAACGGCCTGCGCGCGGAACTCGATGCGGAGCTGGCGCGCCTGTCACCGGAAGCCAGTGCCGATATCCGGGCCAACCTCGACCAGATTCATACGGCGATTGCGGATATCAACAAGGTGCTCGAGCAGGAGCCGGGCAATGCCTTGTTGCAGCAGAAGCTCCTGCGCGCTTACACGGAAGAACTGTCACTGTTGAATCGGGTCGGCGGACTGACCCGTGACGTGATGATGAGAAACGATATCTAGCCGACAGATCGTCGGCTGGAGTTTGCAGAGAGAAGTACGATGAAGAAACTGACTGTGTTGTTGCCCATAGCGTTATTTGCGCTGCCGGCTGGCGCCGAGGAAATCGACAAGACACTCGACGCGGCATCAGACGGGCACGTCGATGTGTCCAACATCGCCGGCGAAGTGACGATTCGCGGCTGGTCCCGCAACGAGGTTGAGGTTACGGGTGAGCTTGGACGCAACGTCGAGAAGCTCATATTCGAGCGCGACGGCGACAAGATTACAATCAAGGTCAAGGTCCCGAGAAAAGGTGGCCGCGGTATCGAGAGCGATCTGCATGTCCAGGTACCGGAGGGCAGCTCGATTGACGTGGGCACGGTGAGTGCCGATATCGATGTGTCCGACGTCAGCGGCGAGCAGAGCCTGAGCACCGTCAGCGGCGATGTGAACACCGAGGCCTTCGGCAACGATATCTCGGCCGAGGCGGTGAGTGGCGATGTCGAAGTAAGCGGCCAGGGACGGAATATAGAGATTAGCGCAAGCACCGTGTCCGGCGACGTAACCTTGTTCCGCGTCGGCGGTGTCGTGGAAGCGGGATCGGTCAGCGGTGACGTGATCGTCGACGAAGGCTCATTCGAGCGTGTCGGCCTCGAAACCGTGAATGGCGAGATCGTGTTCCATGCCGAACTGCGTACCGGCGGCAAGCTGAACGTGGAGACGGTCAATGGCGATGTCGACCTGAAGTTCACGGAGAAGGTGAGCGGCCGTTACGACATCGACACGTTCAATGGCGATATCCGCAACTGTTACGGTCCGAAGGCCGAGCGCACCAGCAAGTACACCCCGGGCTGGGAGCTTAGCTTCGAAGAGGGCGATGGCAATGCCCGGATCACCGTATCGACGCTGAACGGTGATATCTCGATCTGCGATTGAAAAACGCCGTAACTTTTTTTTCCGACGGGCCGCACTTAGCGGCCC
>JAOUNK010000023.1 GCA_029881015.1 Gammaproteobacteria bacterium
GGCTCGGCCTTTCACCGCGTCATGCGGCCGCAAGGCCTGTGCCTGCCGATCATCTCCATGGCCGCGCGCCTCTCTATCGTCGACGGCACAATTGCGGCCGCCAGTATCAGCATGGGCCCCGTGGGTCCCGTGCCCTGGCTTGCGGAGCCGGTCGCCGACGTCCTCGTGGGCGCACCCGCCGCAGAGGACGTCTTCAGGAAGGCCGCCGACGTCGCGCTCGGGAACATCAGCCTGCGCACGAGCAAATACCGTGCGACCGAGGAATACCGCGAGACGATGATCCGCACTTACCTGCCGGTCATCCTGGCCACGGCGGCACGCCGGGCAGGACGTGCGTCATGAGCCGCCTGCGGATGACGGTCAACGGTCGCCCCGTCGACATCGACGTTGACGAGTCGCGCTACCTGTCCGATGTGCTGCGCGACGACCTGGCGCTTACCGGCACGAAGATCGGTTGCGCCGAGGCCGAATGCGGCATCTGCACGGTGCTCGTCGACGGCACCGCGGTCGTCAGCTGCGTCTACCCGGCGTTCAAGGCCCAGGGTCGGCGCGTGGAGACGATCGAGGGCCTGGAACAGGAGGGCGAGTTGCATGCACTGCAGCAGGCCTTCCTCGATCATGGCGCGGTCCAGTGCGGCATTTGCACGCCGGGCCTGATCATGACTGCCAAGGGATTGCTCGATCGCAAGGCAGCGGCCGGCGACGTCGTGACCGAAGCCGATATCCGCACCGCCCTCAAGGACTCCTACTGTCGCTGCACGGGCTACCAGAGCGTCATCAATGCGATCTTGCAGGCGTCCGGACAGGACATGCCGCCCTACCTTCCCGAGACCCGCGCCCCGGGAGCATCCGTCGGCAAGCCACGGCCAAACCCGAATGCCCTTGCGAAGATCCGCGGTACCGCGCGTTTTACCGACGACTACCGTTTCCCGGGCATGCTGTTCGCTCGTACCCTGCGCGCCCGGGTGCCGCACGCCCGCATTATTTCTATCGACGTTGCGGCGGCACGCGAACTCGATGGCGTGCATGCGGTACTGACGCACGCCGATGTGCCCGGCCGCAATGCGCACGGCGTGGTCAGCGTCGACTGGCCGGTCCTGTGCAGCCGCAAGGTCCGCTATGCGGGCGACGCCGTTGCCATCGTCGCGGCGGACAGTGAGGACATAGCCGCGGCGGCGCTCGACCTGGTCAAGGTCGAGTACGAAGCATTGCCCGCCGTTACCGACCCGATCGCCGCCCTGAAAGCCGACGCACCGCAGGTTCACGAGGAGCGCCCCGACGGCAACCTCCTGAAGCACATCAAGGTCCGCAAGGGCGACGTCGAGGCCGGCTTCAAGGCGGCGGACGTTGTCGTTGACCTGACCTACCGCACGCCGACGACCGAACACCTGTTCCTCGAACCCGAGTGTTCGATCGGTGTGCCGGCCGGTTACGACCCCAGTCGATTTGGCGGCATGTGCGACGCACTTGCGACACGCGGCGAGACGGCGAAACACGACAAGACGACAATTTACGTCGGCAGCCAGATCCCCTACGCCGATCGCGACCAGGCCGCGGCGGCTCTCGGCAAGCCGGCCGACAACGTGCGCGTCGTTGCCACACTGATGGGCGGTGGCTTCGGCGGCAAGGAAGACATTGCGGGACAGATTCACGCCGCGCTGCTCGCCGAGGCAACCGGGCGCCCCGTCAAGATGCTGTACTCCAGGCAGGAAAGCCTGCTCGTGCATCCAAAGCGCCACGCGACGATCATTCGCATGCGCACGGGTGCAACGCGGGACGGCAAACTGACCGCGGTCGAAGCCACCCTGTATGGCGACGGCGGCGCGTACGCGAGCCTGAGCGAAAAAGTGCTCACGCGCGCAACGACCCATGCGTCCGGCCCCTACGACATCCCGAACGTCCGCGTGGACTGCTTTGCCACCTACACGAACAACGCACCCGCCGGCGCGTTCCGCGGCTTCGGCGTCACGCAAAGCTGCTTCGCCGCGGAAAGCAACATGGACATCCTGGCCCGGAAACTCGGGCTCGACCCGGTCGACTTCCGGCGCCGGAATGCGCTCGAGGTGGGTTCAACGACGGTCACGGGACAGGTCATGCGCGAGAGCGTCGGGCTGCTCGAGTGTATCGAGCGGGTCGACGCCGATATGCGTGAAGGCGACTTCCGCTGGACCTGGGACGAGGGTCACAAGCGCCTCGCCTGGGGCCTGGCCGTCGCCTACAAGAACACCGGGCTCGGTGGCGGTGCACCGGACAAGGCGACCGCCGAGGTCGAAGCCTGGCATGACGCCCAGAGTGGCCTGCTCGCCCAGGTTCGCATCTCGTCTGCCGAAATGGGCCAGGGATTGCCGGGCGTGCTCGCCGCGTGCGCAGCCGAAGAACTGGGTATCCCGGCCGGTAACGTGAGCGTGCTCCTCGGCGATACCGACGTCTGCCCGGATGGCGGGCCGACGACGGCCAGCCGCCAGACCTTCGTGAGCGGCAACGCGGCCAGGCTCGCGGCGCGCGATGTGGCGGCAGAACTGGCTGACGCGCCGGGAACCCGCGCGGTCGCGCGGCACGAATACTGGGCACCGGCGACCCAGCCGCTGGGGACCGGGGGCGATATGCACGTCGCGTTCAGCTTTGTCGCGCAGGCCGCGCTCTGCGAAATCGACCTGCGTACGGGCGATGTCCAGGTCCGCAGGATCATCGCCGCGCACGACGTCGGCCGGGCCATCAACCCGTTGACGCTCGAAGGCCAGATTGAAGGCGGCATCGTCATGTGTATCGGCTATGCACTCACCGAGCATTACATCCAGGAAGACGGCATCCCCTGGACCAATGTCATGGCCCGCTACAAGCCACCGAGCATTACGCATGCGCCGTCGATCACATCGCACATCGTCGAGCACGAACTCTCGACCGGTCCGTTCGGCGCCAAGGGAATGGGCGAGCTGCCCAGCATCCCGACGAGCCCGGCGATCACTAACGCGATCTACAACGCAACGGGCGTTCGCGTTCGCAGCCTGCCAGTCGACCAGGACAGCCTGTTGCATGCCATTCGCGCGGGAGCCACCGAGGTTGAACTCGGTTGGGGTGACCGCGAACCCATCCCCACAATCGAATTCGGAGGGGAACGTTGAAACTCGTACCTGACATCCGCGACGACGTGCGGCAGAAGAGCAAGGCACGCGCGCGCCGGCACAACATCGTGCTGCCCACGTTCGCGCAGCAGAAGGATCCGACCCTCGTCCCCGACTCGATCAGGTCGCGGCTGCAGGACGTCGGCCTCTGGGATCTCGACCCGGCCAACCTGTTTCGTATTACCTGGAAGAACGAACCTGTCGCGCACGGCGGCGGCTACGGCGAGGGCAACTGGATCGAGTTCCCCCCGGCACTGACCGGCATTGACGCCACGATCGTCGGCATCGTCGGCAAGTGGTTCCCGACCGGCGCTCACAAGGTCGGCGCGGCCTATGGCTGCCTGGTCCCGCGCCTCGTGACGGGCGCATTCGACCCGGATACGCAGAAAGCCGTGTGGCCCTCGACGGGCAATTACTGCCGCGGTGGCGCCTACGACTGCGCGCTGCTGTCCTGCCCGGCGGTTGCGATCCTGCCGGAGGGCATGAGCCGCGAGCGTTTCGAGTGGCTCGAGCAAATCGGAACCGACGAAGTCATCGCAACACCCGGGACCGAGTCGAACGTCAAGGAAATCTACGACAAGTGCTGGGAGCTCCGCGAAGAACGCGGCGACGGCATCGTGGTGTTCAACCAGTTCGAAGAATTCGGTAACGCGATCTGGCACTACCAGATGACCGGGTCGATCGTCGACGAGATCTTCCGCAACCACTACGCCAACGGGCGCCGCCTCTCCGGCTACGTCAGCGCCACCGGCTCGGCCGGCACGATCGCCGCGGGCGATTACCTGCGCACACAGCACCCGGACCTGCGCGTCGTCGCGACCGAGGCACTGCAGTGCCCCACCCTGCTGCAGTTCGGCTTCGGCGATCACCGCATCGAAGGCATCGGCGACAAGCACGTGCCGTGGATTCACAACGTGCGCAACACGGACTTCGTTGCTGCTGTCGACGACGAACAAATCATGCAACTCATGCGATTGTTCAACGAAGACGCCGGACGTGAGTGCCTGCGCCGTGAAGGCGTTGACGACAACACACTCGCGGCGCTCAGCCAGATCGGCATTTCCGGTATCTGCAACCTGGTCGCCGCCATCAAGACGGCACGCTACTACGACATGGACGGCCGCGATGTCATCTTCACGCCGCTAACCGACTCCATGGAACTGTACGCATCGCGCATGCAGGAAATGAACGCCGAGCACGGTAACTACACAACCCACCTCGCCGACCAGCATTTCGGTCGTTACCTGCAGGGCACAACGACCGACCATGTGCGCGAACTGGGATACGCGGACCAGAAAGCACTGCACAACTTCAAGTACTTCACGTGGGTCGAGCAACAGGGACGCAGCTCCGACGAACTGCGCGAACTCTGGGATCCCGACTTCTGGCGTGAAGTGTTCTCACAGGATGTCGTTGACGAATGGGATCGACTCATCGATGCGTTCAATGGCGACGGAGGCAACACATGAGCAGTAAGTACTACCAGGACGCGATGGCCGTGAAACCCGACCTCGTCAGATTCATGCAGGACATCATCCGCATCCCCTCGTTGAGTTCCGAGGAAGGCGCTGTCGTCCAGCGCATCAAGGAAGAAATGCTGCGTATCGGCTACGACGAAGTGACGATCGACCCGATGGGCAACGTTATCGGCCGCATAGGCTCGGGACAGAAAGTCATCGCATTCGACGGTCACGTGGACACAGTCGACGTGGGCGATCCGGCGCTCTGGGACCGCGACCCGCATTCCGGCGACATCGAGGGCGACATCCTCTTCGGCCGTGGCACGAGCGACATGAAAGGCGGTGTCGCGTCGAGCGTCTATGCCGGCGCACTGCTCAGGAAACGCGGCGTCCCGGACAACGTGACCTTCTACGTGACGGGCACGGTGCAGGAAGAGGACTGCGATGGCCTCTGCTGGCAGTACATCGTCAATGAAGGCAAGCTCCGGCCGGACCTCGTGGTCATCACCGAGCCCACCAGCCTGCGCATCTACTACGGCCATCGCGGCCGCATGGAGATGGAGGTCCACACCTCCGGCATCTCCTGCCACGGTTCGGCGCCCGAGCGCGGCGACAACGCCGTGTACAAGATGGCCGGCATCATCGCCGATATCGAAAAGCTCAACGAAGAACTCGAGCCACGTGAGCCACTCGGCAAGGGGACGGTAACCATTAGCGAAATTCGCTCGACCTCGCCGAGCCTCTGCGCCGTGGCCGATGGCTGTACGATCCATCTCGACCGCCGCCTGACCGTCGGCGAAACCGAGCAGTCCTCGGTCGCGGAGATTCTTGCCCTGCCGTCCGTCAAGGCCGCCAACGCGACCGTGACCGTGCTCGAGTACGCCGTGCCGAGTTACACCGGGCTCACTTACCCGACGCGCAAGTACTACCCGACCTGGGAGATGCCGGCGGACGGCCCCGAGATGCAGGCCGCGACCAGCGCCTACCGCGATGCCTTCGGCAAGGAGCCCGAGACGGGCCACTGGACCTTCAGCACCAATGGCGTCGCCACGGCCGGCATGCACGGCATCCCGTCCATCGGCTTCGGCCCGGGCCACGAACACTTTGCGCACGCCCCGAACGAGCAGACCGAGATCGAGCACCTCGTATGCTGCGCAGCCTTTTATGCAGCCCTCGTCGATGAATTCGCGAAGGGCTAGAAACAGGAGATACACGATGACCCGCGAAGCCAAGCCCATACCCGGCCTCATGAAAGGCCGTGACTGGCTCATGACCCAGGATTGGTCGGACGACGAGATCGAGCTCGCGCTCGACACGGCCGGCACCCTGAAAGACGAGTTCAAAAGCGGCGTGCCGACGCTGCACCTGCCGCACAAGAGCGGCTTCCTGATCTTCTTCGACAAGTCCACGCGCACACGCAACTCGTTCGAGGCCGGCATGACACAGCTTGGCGGCCATGCACACTTCATCGATTCGGAAACCTCGCAGATCGCGCACGGCGAAAGCCCGAAGGACATGGGTACGATTCTTTCTACCTATGGCCACGGCATCATGATTCGGCACGACCTCGTGCCTGGCGAAGGCCAGGCCTACATGCGCGAGGTCGCGCGGCACGCCTCGATCCCCGTCATCAACATGCAATGCGACGTGGACCACCCCTGCCAGACGCTCGCAGACCTTATGACGATTCGAGAAGAGTTTGGTAAAGACCTGAAAGATTTAAAGATTGCTGTCTCATGGGCCTACGCCCCCAGCTATGTGAAACCGATGTCCGTGCCGCAGGGCCTGATCATGCTCATGACGCGATTCGGCATGAACGTCACGCTCGCTCACCCACCCGAGTACACCCTCATGGACGAACCCATGCAGATTGCCCGCGACAACGCGGCGCGCTCCGGCGGCCGTTTCGAGGTCGTGGACAACATGGCGGACGCGTTCGCCGACGCGGATATCGTGTACCCCAAGAGCTGGGGCGTGGAGTCCCTGTTCAGCCAGCCCGAGGAGGCAATGAACGTGGCGCTGCAGTACCGCGACTGGATCTGCGACGAGGCCATGATGGCCCGGGCAAATGAGCGCGCCATCTACATGCATTGCCTGCCGGCGGACCGCAACTACGAGGTCACTGACGCGGTCATCGACGGCCCGCAGTCGCGGGTATACCCGGAAGCCGAGAATCGCCTGCACACGGCCAAGGCGCTGATGGCCCTGACCATGTGACCACCATGACGAGTAACAACCGACCATTGATCGTCATTGCCATCGGCGGCAACTCGCTGATTCGCGACGCCGAGCACATGGATGTCCTGGACCAGTACCGCACAGCCGGACAGACGGCCCGCCACATCGTCCCGCTCGTCAAAGCCGGCTACCGCGTCCTGGTCACCCATGGCAACGGCCCGCAGGTCGGCTTCATCCTGCTCCGCTCCGAACTGGCTCGCGACAAGATCCACCAGGTCCCGCTGGCCAACTGCGTCGCCGACACGCAAGGGTCGATCGGCCTGCAGATTGCACAGAGCCTGCAGAACGAGTTCCTGCACCAGGGGCTGGAGCAGGCGGTAACGGCCATCGTCACGCAATGCGTCGTGGACGAGCAGGATCCGAGCTTCGCCGCACCGAGCAAGCCGATCGGGCCATTCATGAGCGAAGAGGAAGCACGGCAGCGCGAACGGGACGAAGGCTGGGTCGTCGGTGAGGATGCCGGACGCGGCTGGCGGCGCCTCGTACCTTCGCCGCAACCGCTCAGTGTCATCGAGCTGCCGGCAATCCGCACCTTGCTGGACAGCGGCCATGTCGTCATTGCCGCCGGTGGGGGCGGGATTCCGGTGGTGTTCCGCGAGGATGGTGAGCTACGGCCCCGCCCCGCAGTCATCGACAAGGATGCCGCGTCTTGCCTGCTGGCGAGGGAACTCGGTGCGTCGGTCTTCATCATCTCCACCGATGTCGACAAGGTCGCACTCGACTTCGGCACCGAGAAGCAGCATGACATCGACCGCCTGACGGTTGCCGAGTGTCGCGAGCATCTCGCGGCCGGGCATTTTGCGGCTGGCAGCATGCGGCCAAAAATGGAAAGCGCCGTCAGGTTTCTCGAGGGCGGCGGCGAGAAAGTCATTATTACGCAGCCGCACAACCTGCGCGCCAACCTCGACAACATCTACGGCACTCACATCGTGCCTTAGGGGACTGAGCCCATGAACAGTTTCCGCTGCTTCGCCTGCGACAGGACCCAGCCCGCCGACTTCACAGGCTGGACCTGCCCGTCCTGTGGCGGCAATCTCGATGTCGTCAACGACCGCGAGACGATCCTGCAGCAGATACGCCAATCGCCGTTCGACTCGACGCGTATCCCCCTGGAGATCGGCAACACACCACTCTACGCCGCTCCGCGACTGGGGCATTCGATCGGCCTGCGCAACCTGTACCTCAAGGACGACACGGTCAGTCCGAGCGCATCCAGCAAGGATCGGGCCAGTGCCGCCGTCGTGCTGCAAGCGCTGCAAGCAGGTGCCGATATCGTCTCGGTCGCGAGCACGGGCAACGCAGGTTCGTCGCTTGCCTGTGTCGCAGCGGCGGCGGGAATCAAGGCCGTGGTCATCGTTCCGGAAAGCGCACCTGTTGCCAAACTCACGCAGGCGCTGTCCTTCGGCGCGACGGTGCTCGCTGTGCGCGGCACCTACGACGACGCGTTCGACCTCTGCCTGAAAGCCTCCACGCAATTCGGCTGGTACAACCGCAGCACGGGCATCAACCCTTACACACGTGAGGGAAAGAAGATCTGCGCGTGGGAAATCTGGGCATCCCTGGATGGCCGTGTGCCCGACAGGATCGTCGTGCCGACCGGCGACGGCAATCTCCTGAGCGGTATGTGGAAAGGCTGGCGGGAGCTGCAGGCCGTCGGCCTTATCGACCGCCTGCCGAGAATCGATTGCGCGCAGTCGGAAGGGAGTGCCGCGATTACCCACGCCGTGCACGGGATTCGCAGCGATGGCGAGCCCGACTGGGCAACGATAAAGGTCAAACCCGTCGACGCAAACACGCTTGCCGATTCGATCTCTGTCAACCTGCCACGCGATGGCCTCGCAGCCGTCAGAGCCATCATCGAATCGGACGGCATTGCGGTAACTGTCCCCGACAGCGAAATTCTCGCGGCCATTCCCGAGATGGCCACAACAACAGGCGTTTTCCCGGAACCCGCTGCGGCGACTCCGTGGGCGGCGGTCAAACGGATGGTCGCGGCAAAGAATATATCGCCGGACGAACTCGTGGTATGCCTGGTATCAGGCAGCGGCCTCAAAGATGTGGCCCGCGCGCAGGAGGCTGCGAACAGACCGCGCGTTATCGAGCCAACGCTGACGGCGCTCGAGGCTGAACTGGCCGAGCTTGAAGCCTAGGGCGGCACACGTTTGTAACCTTCTTGTTCCAGTGCGTAAGCAAATTGAATCAGCTGCGCGTCACTAAACTCCCCGCCGATAAACGACACGCCAATAGGTAGGCCGTGAATGTCTCCGGCCGGCAGCGTGATACTCGCGTAGCCGGATATCGCTGCCAGCGACGAGCTTGAGATGCCGGATGAATGATCGCCACTAACATTATCAGTCATCCAGGCAGGCCCCCGCGTTGGTGCGATAAGGGCATCAAGATCGTATTCAGCAAGCGCGTTGTTAACGCCCGCTTGTGAGATCTGCTTGCTTAGTGCCAGGGCGTCGAGATATTCCCTGTCGGTCAGTAGCCCTTTGGACTGCGCTTCCAGCATCCGCTCCTGGCCAAAGAAGGGCATCACCTCGTCAGCGTGTTCGTTATTGAACGCGATGATATCCGCCATGGTCTTCATCGGCGCGCCGGAGTTCTCCAGGTAGGCATTCAGGTCTGCCTTGAATTCGTAATAGAGCACCGTCCGGCTGGCTGCCCCCATGCCTTCCGTATCGATCTCGACGGGATCGATGACTTCGGCACCCAATGACTCAAGGGTTGCCACCGTGTCGAGGATAATCTGGTCGACGCGCACATCATTGCCCGCGCCGCTGTGTGTTCGCAAAACCCCGATTCGTGCACCTTTGAGCGCGTCCTTCGATAAATTAGCTGCAAAGTCCGGCACCGCCTGAGGGAATGCATCTGCCAGAGGGTCAGCAGGATCCCGGCCGACCATCGCGGTCAGCAGAATCGCCGCGTCTTCGACGGTACGACCCATCGGGCCCGCCGTGTCCTGGCTGTGGGCTATCGGGATGATGCCGCTGCGACTCACGAGACCTAGGCTCGGCTTGATTCCGACGATGCCGTTGACGCTGGATGGACACACCACAGAGCCATTTGTTTCGGTACCAACCGCCACGCTCGTGAGACTGGCTGCAACCGCAACCGCCGACCCGCTCGATGAACCACAGGGGTTACGACCTGAGCCATAGGGGTTGTGCGTCTGGCCGCCCATGCTGCTCCAACCGCTCGATGAACTGGTTGACCGGAAGTTGGCCCATTCACTCAGGTTGGCCTTCGCCAGGATGACCGCGCCCGCCTCTCGCAGTTTTGTGACATGAAAAGCGTCGGCAGTTGCTCGATGGCCTGCCATGGCGAGCGATCCCGCCGTTGTAGCCATCTGGTCGGCTGTATCGATATTGGCCTTAAGAACGACGGGGATGCCGTGCATCGGCCCGCGAGGACCGCTTTCCTGGCGCTCCTTGTCGAGAGCCGCGGCAATGTCGAGCGCATCCGGATTCACCTCGATGATGGCGTTGAGGCCGTGCTGGCCACGATCGATCGACTCGATTCGCTGCAGGTAGTACCGGGTAAGCGTCACCGAGCTTAACTCGCCGTCCTGCATGAGCTTCTGCAGGGACGCTATGTCGAATTCCTTGTACTCGACCGGAACGGGATCCGCGCCGCAACCGGCCAGGAGCAAGAACAGGCAAATCCTGGAAAAGAACAACTTCACCGTAGTCTCCCTACTGAATCAAGGCGTCCCGGCGCTTGCCCAGGGCGCGCAGTCGTCTACTGTCCAGTGCATCGCCAAGCTGCGCCAGCAAGACATCATCATCGAGTGCGCGCAATGCAGCTTGCCATTCGTCGCCGATAACCGACCCAAGTCGTCGCAGGTACGCCGTATCACCCTTGTCGTCACCAAAAGCACTGTTGTTATCCACCAGCATCAGCAGCCAGTCTTCGGGGTTGTACACCATCGAAGACGGCGTCCTGGAGACGTTGTGAACCAGCGCATCAAACACCAGCATCGCATTATGTTGAAGCACTAACGGGCAGGCCGCCAATTGGCCCTTGCCGGATGCGACGCGCTCACGTTCTGTAAGGGTTACCCCGGGCACGAACTGCAGCGTCCCCTCCTTGCCATCGATATTCCGTCGCACCGTGACGGGGATCATTCCGAGTCGTAACTCGCGGTCCAATCGGTAAGCCGCGAGCTCGGGCGCAAACCGGGAGCTTCCAGGCAATGCACGGAAGGAAGCGTGTACTGAAATGTTTCCGGAACTAACCTGCACGAGCTGCCAGCCGGCTCCCTCCGCGGCGACTGCATCAATACGCCCTGTCCTGAGAACCCGCGCCAGGTCCTCTTCGCTGATCTTGCCATCTTCGAAACCGACCTGAATCGGTTGTACTAATGGAACGACTGCCTCGGTCCGATCCTGATTGACCACGCTAACCGCACCTTCCTCTATGACAAGGGCATTGCCGCTGCCGCCGTAGACCCGCTTGAGCATTCCGGTATCGATCTCAAGAACCCGCCCGCCCAACCGCTGCTGCACGTTGCGGCTAATGGCGGTCGTATGGCCAACCACTACCCTGCTCGCACCGATTTCCTGCAACGCGGCCTCCAGCGTGGCGGCTTCAACGAAGCGGTTGCACCGCGACGTTCCCCGGTACCATGTCGGTCCGAGCGGGCCATGCAGGGGCGATTCACTGAGATCAATGGCGTTCCGGGCAGTCACGATGTCTTCATCCTGAACTTGCCCGTCCTCGAGCATTGCAGACAACACCTCGGGAACCTGCTTGAAACCAACCAGGGGACTCAGCACGCCGCGTTCAACAAGGACCTCTGCTGCTTTGACGTAACCAACAAGGTCCTCTTTCAGCGTGACATTCACGCCATCGATTCCATGCTTCGACACGTAGCCCGGTGCGCCGCCATGCACGAACGCGACGTCATTGATCACAACCATGAAGGGCTGCTCCAGCAGCCACTTGCCATAGTGCCCGTCGCTTCGGAACGCACGCCGATGCCCGAAGTACCCGGGCGGCGCAAGTCGTTCGAACTCCTCCAGGATCGCATCACCGCCCCCACCCGCCGGCTTGCCGAAGCTGAACTGCCGGTACCCGGCTTCCCGTTCCTGCGGTGATTCGAGATCCAGGTAGGAAGCGAACTCCCCGTCGGCCACGTAGCGTAAGTCGCCGATAAGATTCATCACCTCATGATTGCCAAGCAGCTGATGCACCTGGCCTCCGGCACGCTCTGCCTCGTTTTCCAGTCGCATCATGAGATCCATGACACGCCGTGATTCGACACCGCGGTCCAGCAGATCCCCTGTACTTACGAGGTGCGTCCTGCCGCCGCTCCAGTGAAGTTCATCGTCGATGACGTTCGCGTTCTGCAATGTTGCTACCAGCGCATCAAAGGCGCCGTGAACATCGCCAAACGCTACGATTCGGTCGACATCGGTGAAATGCCACTCATCCGCATGCGCCGACGTCAGCGGCACATACAACAAGAAAAGCAGTGCGAACAAAGGCAAACCAGCCCACTTGCCGGACTGGTTTGCCAAGGTGCAGTACTTCTTCTGCTTTCTGAGGCTACTTAATCGAATGCTACTTCAGCTCCCACGAACCAGAATTGTCCGATACCGCCATCGTATGTGCTGTCGAAATTGCCGGGGCCGCTCGCGTACGTATCACCGCTGGTCGGAATAAACGGACCCATTTCGTCGAAGATGTTCTTGACGCCACCATAGAAGCGCAGAAGCCCCAGCCCATCAGTTTCTGTCGAGTAGGATACCGCGATATCGTGCCTGGTGAAGGACGGGAACCAGAGGTACATGGGCGATTCCGGATTCGCTATGCAGGCTGGATCGCTTGCGGCACAAAGTGCATCGTTCTCGGCGCGACGCTCGTTCCACTCAACAACGCGGTCATTGTGATCCACAGTGGAACTCTTGAACTTGGTCGTCCAGCGCACCCGCCAGTCCTCGTAGCGCCATGTCAATGAGGCCGTAGCCCGATCATCAAAATTACCGTAGTCGAGCTGACCCGTAAAGTCGACTTCAACGAGGCCGTCGAGACCCTCATACGTGTCGCTGTCTTCGAACATATGCGTGTAGTCCAGCTCCAGTACGAAGTCGCCCTTTGGGCCAAGCTCGAAAGCATAGTCCATAGCGAGGTCAAGCCCCCGGGCTTTGCCGCTGTCGAGATTGTATTGACGATTCATGATCTGGTAGATCTGTCCGTCAGCAGCGTTCCGGCTGATTTCGTTACAGAATGGATTGGTCGATCCCCAGGGCTGTGAGGAGTCGTAGCATTGCGCCAGGATTTCGCCATTGCCAATCTCAGTGATCTTGTCCTCAATAGAGATATCCCAGTAATCCACCGCAAGACGCAGGCCTTCCGCCCAGCCAGGATTGATGCTGATACCGACGGTCCAGGTGTCTGCGGATTCCTCGAACACGTCCGGGTTACCTGCGGCCGGACCGTAGCCGGAGTTCTCATCCGGGAAGATCGGCTCCTCACCTGCGTCAGCGAGATCCTGGAGTGCGGTAATGATTCCCGGCTCCATGCGGCAATTATCGTACAAGCGTCCTGGTGTCAGAGCTGGATCGAGTGTCGTGCCTGCACAGATATCGTTGAAGCTGTCGTAGTCACCACGTGGCGGTGAATACAACTCGGCGATGGTCGGGGCACGTTGAGCGCGGGCGTAGTTGGCGCGTAGCTTGTAGCCGTCAACCGGTTCCCACATCAGGCCCATGGTGGCGCTATAAACCGTGGAGATTCCCGGCGGGCTGTAATCCGCAACGCGTCCGGAAAACTCGGTCGAGAAACGCTCGGTGAGCGGAATTGCTATTTCGCCGAAAGCCTCCCAAACATCAATCTTGCCACTGAACGACGGGATCAGGTTGAACGTTATGCCGCCGAACTGGCTGCCTTCGTCGGTCCGCAGATCTACTTCATCCTTACGATACTCAATACCGAATACGGCGGGTACCGAGCCATGTTTCATTTCAAACAGGTCGCCGGAAACATAGGCCAGGAAGTTCTGTTGTGTGACGTCGGAATCGATGGTCGGATTGACCCGGAGCCAGTCGGCCATTTCAGGTGTAATCGAACCTACGCCAAAAACATTCAGTGGTACGCAACCCTCGGCACGTGCGGCAGGGTCCGCGCACTGGATGGTCACTCCGTCCGCAGCGTATTCAGCGTCCAGTGCCTGGCGTTCCTTGATTACGTCAATCTCGTTGTACCGAAGTTGCGACTGCGTGGACTTGCCGTAACCGACGGAAACATCCCACTGCCAGTCGTCGGCGAACACGCCCTGCAAGGCCGCCCAACTGCGCAACGTCTCGCGTTTATTATCGGTCTGGATGTTACCGACCTCGTACATGCGCCGTTCCCAGTCAACGCCATTGCTGGAGACGTCATCGCGAATTGCCTGAGGGACGAACGGATTATCGGGCGATATCCTTCCAGGCGTGATCGGGGTTGGTATGCCTGTAACTCGGTCAACGAGGAGGACCTCCCCTCCGTCGTACTCGTCCTCTGGGGACTTGTCATTGAAAGAGTTATTTTCGGCGTACATCACCTGAAACGTCGCTCTCACATCGTCGTTGAAGTCGTAGACGGTCTTGAGTGCCGCGGTCCAGCGATCTTCCGGAACCTTGAGCTGTACCCATTGCTGGGAGTAGACGCCATCGCGCTCTTCCTGCCAGTCGTCACGGAAGTTGTTGTTTTCGTCGTACCAGTAGCCGCCGTTGCCTCGGCCTTCCTCGAATACGCCACCGGCAGTGCCGTCACTGCGGTTGCGCCAGGCTGAAGGCCCGCCAACGATGTCCCTCATGCACACGTAGTCGCCGCTTTCGACCAGCATCGAATTGCACATGAGGTCGTCGTCGTACTGGTAACTTGCTTCGATCAGCGCACGGTCACGCTCTAAAGGTCCGATTCCCTGCTGGTCATCGTATGTTGCGGCCACGAACAGGTAGCCACGTCCATCGGCGAACCTGGTGCCGAACTGCACGTCCGTCGATACTTCCTCGCCGCCGCCATTGCTGGTTGCGCCGTATCGTGTCTCAAGAGCCAGTCCTACTTTGTCCTGCTGGGTGATGATGTTGACCACACCGGCGATGGCGTCCGAACCATAGGCAGCGGATGAGCCACCGGTGATGACTTCGACCCGCTGAATAAGTGGTGTCGGAATCGTATTCAGGCTTACGGCAGTCGAACTGTACTGGTTAGCGACAGTTCGCCGACCATCGATGAGCACCAGTGTCCGGTCGGTACCTTGATTGCGCAATGACATGGTCGTGAGACCCGTTGCGTTCACATAGGACTGCCCATTGAGGTTGCTTGCTCCCTCAAATACTGCGGGCATCTCATCGATCATCACCTCGGCCAACGAGTTAAGGCCCGTGTCCTGGATTGCTTCCGCAGTCATGACGGTCAGCGGCGTGGAAACGTTGAAGCTGTCGCGACGCAGGCGCGAGCCCGTGACGACGATCTCCTCAAGCGTTGCCTCAGCGCCCTCATCGTCGATTGCATCCTGGCCATTGGCACCCGTCGCAACGAACAGCGATGCCACAAACATGCCAATTCTTCTTCCAAATGGAGTCTTTTCGCTAACCATTTTCCCTTCCTTCTTATCTTGATCTTCAGGCTCGTCGAGAGCTATCTGGATCACGCGTTTATCGGAAAGGCCGCTGGAAAGTCCGGAGCCCTTGAGCAGTTCGCTCAGGGCTCCCGTCAGCGTAAAACGCCCGACAACTTCGTTAGCCTGTCGGGATACGGCAAGGTCATAGGGGAAAAGCATTACCGCACCGGTCTGCTCTGCCAGACTATTCAGCGCTTCAGCAGCATTCAATGACGGGATACTAATGTCGTAAAGCTGCTCTTCGCTATGGCTGTTCGCAGCACTCGCGACGCTGCACATGGCCAGGAAGATCCAGGTGACGCAGGCAACGATCGCCTGGACCACCTTTCGTTGCGTTTCTCCAACAACCTGCCTGCAATGCGCGGACGACGACCGCCCACAAATCTCGGCCTGGTCAGCTACATAACCAGCGAAAAAAGGAAACCCGTAAAAGAGCGGCAATTTATTTCGCACGGAGCCCAATTTGTTGCCTGAAACCAACAATATCTCCCCCCTTGCTACGGAAACATCAATGAACCGCGGCATCGTTACAATCAGGGAAACTGCGGACTGGCGCTACTCGTCGATAGCCGACACCAGCACGCGATCATCGCTGAGACGCGTCACACGAAGCTGAAAGTTAGCTTCGAGCGCGTCGAACATGGCGTCGGTTTCGCCAATCGGGAACTGACCTCCGATTCTGGTCGCTTTGACCTCAGGATCGGAAAACTCGATAGAGACGTTCGTATAGCGACTGATTTCATTCACCACGACTTCCAATGCATCGCCATTGAAAGTCAGCATCCCCTCTCGCCATGACAATCGCCGCGCCATGTCGTGTGGCTCGACGGCTTCTATGGTATTGATTGTGCCCGCAGCATTGGCGTCATTGCTGATCCTGATCGTGGCGTTCTCACCCGCCTTTATCATGCCCAATGGCCCAATGACCGGACTGGCAGCCACTGAGATCTTGCCAACTTGGCCGGCACCTGCTGGATTTTCCAGCTGTGGCGCTTCGCCGTTACTGGTTCGAGCCACGGTGGCCAATGCTACCTGGCCCTCAGTAACCGTAACGTCGATTGCTGAATCTCTAAGGTACACGCTGAATGCCGTACCCACCGCCTGGACCATTTTGTCGCCAACGTAGACCCGGAACGGACGGTCTATATCCTCTGCGACCGTGAAATGCGCTTCACCCTGACGAAAGTGGATATTGCGGTAGTCGTCGCCAAACTCGACCCGGATTTGGGTGTTTGTATTTAGCAGGACATGCGAGCCATCCACGAGTGCTACCAACTGCTGCTGACCAACCGTCGTTGCATACAGACCGTTGCTATCGACGATCGGGTCAGGCAGACCCTTGTACACCAGCGCTATTCCAAACCCGACGATTAGGGTTGCAGCTATCAAGCCTGCACGCAGGAATTGTCGCGCGGGCCGGTTGACCCACCCGCCCCCTTTGACACGAGCCTGGGATTGGGGGTGCCCAAGGGGTACCGCCAGTTCCGTGAGTATGTTCAGCTTGCCCCAGAAAGCTGCGAGACGGCGTAGCTGAGCCCGATTCTCAGTGCTGCGCTCAAGCCACACGTGCAGTGCTTCAAGCTCCTCGGCAGAAGGTACGCTGTCTCCATCCAGTTTGATCAGCCACGCAGCAGCCGCCTCTTCTGCGGCCGCCTGATTGGGGAAGTTGACTACATTTTCTTTCATCCAGAACTCTCGTCACGGATACAGCCGGCCCTGGCTGCCGCGTCCTCCGCAGACATGTGGCCTTCGCGCTCTCGCACAAACTTACTGCACTCCAATACGCCTCTGCGCAAGTACTTTTCGACCGAACTCACCGACATTGACATGCGCTCCGCGATCTTCCTGTGGGACAGACCGTGGACCTTGCGCAGTAGAAAGACCTGTCGGCATTTCTCCGGCAATGAGGCGACCGCCTCACAGTAGAGGCCAAAAGACTCCAAAGCCTCCGCTTCGCTGTCAGCCGCCGCCCCACACTCTATAACTGTTGAATCACGAGTATCCTCAATATATTCCGTGATTTGTCGCGATTTCCTGGTTAGCTGGGTGAGCGCCAGGTTTCTCGCTATTCGAAACAGAAAAGCCTTGGGCTGCTCGATTTCCTTCTTCTGTTCGGCCACATAGGCTCGAAGGTAGGCTTCCTGCGCCACGTCTTCGATATCCTGACGATCCGAGAAAAACCTCGCAAGGAACCTCTTCAGGAAATCGTAATTGGCCACAAACGCCGCCGACACCGCGGTCGAAGCACCTGGCTTCACGTTCCTCGAGTTTGCTTGCTTTTTCATGACATCCGTCTTCGGATCCGGATTGTTAGCCGGCAGCCCTCCCAAAGTATAGCCCCTGGGTCGAAGAATGTACCTAAGCCGAGTGTGGATGTTGCGTATGTATTGGAGAGACGCCGGGCGTAAGCTGAGTATGTCAGGGTGCGTTCGTTGCACGTCAGGGAGCAGGACCATGACCCGGGAAGTCTCTATCCCCAACGGGGCGGAATTTTTCGAAATCCGCTTCGAATCGATCGGTGGGCTCGGCGCCCACGTTACCGGAAAAATCG
>JAOUNK010000269.1 GCA_029881015.1 Gammaproteobacteria bacterium
GCAGGGCAAGGCGTAGCGCTTACCTGCGGCGGCAGCGCACCGTGAGGTTTTTCTGCAGCAAGGCAACGTCCTCGTTCATGAGGTAGTCGGACTGGTCCTTCCAGCCACGCAGCATGGCGATCGTGCGCTCGTTGACGAGCAGGTGCCGCTCGCTCGCCTGCTCACCGATGTCCCAGCCGGGCACCGCGATGACCGAGCGAACCCGAATCTTGTGGCCGAGCAGCTGGCAGATTTCCTTCTCGAGTCGGGCGGTACTGGCCGTGATATCGACAACCGGTATGGCGTTGTCGCTGTTCGAGAACGACAGCTCGTGTCCGCTGAGCACTGCGGTCCCGTCCCGGGTGCCGCGACGTGCGACGACATTGACAGCGTAGATGCCCGTTTGCCCGACGAGGACGTGATCGACGACGCCGGCACTCGTACGAATGTCATGAAAAACGCGGTTGGCGCCCGTCGATATTTGTTGCAGCTGGTGGCCGATTGCAACGTTCGCATCGCGCACGAACTTCACCTGGCGACGTGCCAGGATCGTACAACCGAGGCGCCAGGCCACGAGTCCGGTCGCCAGGGAAAGGAAGGCTACCTGCAACCAGAGTTGCCAGGACGGGTACCCGACGAACAGGTCGCGAGCCTGGAGGATGTAGGCCGTACCAAACAGGACCAGGAAGACGAGCGCGCTGCTGAGGTAGATAGCCTGCGAACGCGACAGGCGCTCCAGTTCGTCGCGAAAGCGCTGTGCGGCTTCGTGCATGATGCTGTCTGCGAAGTTGGGCGTGGTGCCGACATTACGGCTCAGGGCGCTGAAGGACTTGGCAACCAGCAGGAACAGGATAGCGCTCGCCAAGGCTACGGTGGCTGCTCCGCTAATTGCGTCGATATCCATGCTGGTCTGTTCCCGACAATCCCTTACCCGTCCGTGCAGCGTAGCGGTCAGGGCACCGGCACTCTGTGATACAGGTCACACTGGCAAACCGAAAGTCGCAGGAACCCCTCATTTTTCAGGTCCGATTCAGGCAATTCCGCTTATATGTGAATGTCATCACGCCGGTAAGTGGGACAACGCGATAACGTCGGGATTATGTCTGACACGGCAATACTGAATCGGAGACCGCTATGGACAACAGATTGAAAGTGATTGGGGCAGCGCTCGTCATGTTATTCATGAGCGGCTGCGCATCGATGAGCAGCGATGAGTGCATGGCCACGGATTGGTCGGCAATCGGCTACGAGGATGGCGCGAGGGGCTATACGAGCGATCAGTTCGCGAAGCATCGCAAGGCCTGCGCCAAGCACGGGGTCACCGCCGACTTTGGCTCTTACCAGGCCGGCCGCGACCAGGGCCTGGTTGAGTATTGCCAGCCCGGACGTGGCTTCGCCGTTGGCGCCGGCGGTGGCCGCTACTACGGCGTCTGCCCCGTGAACCTTGAAGCGAACTTCCTCGATGCCTACAACGTCGGACATCACCTGCACACGCTCAGGAGCAACGTGTCCTATGCGAATTCCAGTATCAGCGCGAAAGAGCACGAACTGGAAAGCGTCAAGGACGCCATTCTTCACGCCGAGGCCGCACTGATCGACCGGGAAACCACGACGGAGCAGCGCATTATCTTGCTTGCCGAGCTGAAGAACCTGTCGGAGGACACGGGCAGGCTCGAAGCGGAAATCAGGGACCTCTACGACCAGCGCGCGCAGTACCAGGCCGACCTGGACAGCTACCAGCGCACGGTCGCCGACTACGGCTACTAGGACGCCGAGCTAGAAAACGTCGAGATCGGTGTCGTGCTTGCGCCGGTCTCGATTCTCGCGGCGTTCCTGTTGATACGATCCCGTCCCGCCCGCATAGCCTGGCGCGGCGAACGGACTGCGCCTGTCCTTGCCGGCACGACGGTCATCGTGGTGGGCGAAGCGGCAGCGGCATTCCAGGGCATCGCACTCAGGCAGCGGTAGTCGGGGAGCGGCACTCGACAGAAAGCGGCGGCCGCCCATCTCCTTCGCGGCGGCGCAGGCATTCGTATCAAACTTGATTGAAACGGCGTGGTACGTCGAATCACCACTACCTGCGGCTTTGAGTTTGGCGGGCTCCGGCGACTGCCTGGTCTGTGACCGGCGGCGGAAAAACAGCCATAGGATGATTATCGCAATCGCGCCGCCAAGTAACGTCAGTTGCATGCTTGCTCCTCACGCCTGAATCGATACTTACCATGCACTGTAGTCCCATTTACATCAACTCGTCTACCATGATCTCCGCCCAGTAGGTCGCTCCCGAGACCGGGACGGGGCGCGTGATCTCCCGCGAGATCAAGATGTCCGGCACGAACACCTTGCTGAGCAGCGCATCGACGGTGGCGGGATCGGACGTCGCGAGATTCAGCTCCTTGTTAACCTTGAGACTGAGCTTGTCGAAATTGGCCGACCCGACGCACATCCAGCCATCGTAGACAGCGGCCTTGATGTGGCTCATGCCGGGGTACTCGTAGACGCGGATGCCATGCTCAAGCAAGGTGTTGATCGTCACCTTGTTGCTGGCGTTTAACGGCCCGTGATTTCCCCGTGCCGGAATGATGACGCGCACGTCGACACCCCTGCGGCGTGCCCTGGCAAGCTCATAGAGGGTGCGGTCGTCGGAGAAATAAGGGTTCTGGATGTAGATGTGGCTCCGTGCATTCTGGATCGCAGCGATCTGGGCCCTGTGAATCTGCGAATTGAAGTTCCTGGTCTGCAGCACACGAAGCGGGTAGCCGCCGCGATCGGCGTGCTCCTGTTTGCCCTGCACGAAGCGCCATACATTGGCGAAGTCGCCCAGCGGGCCGCTGCGTGACCAGGCCTTTTCGGATTCGAACTGCAGCCGGTCCACGACGGGACCCGTCACCTCCATCATCATGTCGTGCCAGTCGTACCGGTACTCGCGACCGATGTTCATCCCGCCGACAAACGCAATCTTCCTGTCGATGATGGTGGTCTTGGTGTGATCGCTGGTGAGCCACGGGTTGGTGACCTGGCGGACATTGACGTCGGATTGCCGCTCCAGGTAGCGCTTCATGGACAACGGATGGTCGTGCCCGTCAGGCAGGGACTCAGGGTCGGCCTGCGTCGCCAGTACGTTGCCCAGGCTGTCGATCATGACGCGGACGCGAACATCCTTCGCGCGCTCCCGGAGCTCGTCAGCCATGGCGACGGCGAAGTCGTCGTTGTCGAAGATGTAGGTGCGAATGTCGATCGTCTCATGCGCCTGCTCGATGGCTTCCATGAGACGCGCAAAGTACTCCTGGCCATCGACGAGGAACCTGATCCGGCCCGAGTCCAGGCGGGTACCCGTGGTCCTGTCGAGCAGGGCCTCAAAGGCCGCAGTATCCATAGGCGCCTTTCGGCTAACGGCAGGGACAGGTCCGTCGAGAGCAGGCATTTCGAACGCATTGAGCGAGACGCGCCGCAGTGCGCCACCGGTCGACTTGACGGTGAGTGAGCCGAGGGAGGCGACGTGCGATACGGGGCGATTGATCGGGTTCTCATAGACCGAGCGGGCATAGAGCCAGCCCGCCTGCCCGAGACCCGCTGCCTTGCGGGTCAATGGTGACCGATCGCCGGTCGCGGCGCAGCCGCCCGCAAAGCATGCGAGAGCGAGGAGTGTGGCAGTGATTCTCAGGGTGACCATGATTCGACTCCGGTTCCGATAAGTCGAATCTAGCCAACGGCGCCGCCGGGAAACTGACGCTCGCGTGAGCGAATGCGATGGGTTCCTTAGGAAGTCCTGAGGAACTGCAGAAAACGGCTATAACTACCTGATAGTACTTCCTAAACGGCGATCGGGACCACGCCGAACAACGCCTGGTGAAAGTGCCCGACGACCGCAAACGCCAGGATCCCGATGACGAGGGCGATCAGGTCGGACCTGGCCGAGGCGGTCGCAGAGCCTGTCCATGCGCCCTCGCGGCGGTTGATCATGACGATTTCGAACACGGCCCAAACGGCCATTGTCCCGAACAGCGCTAGCGAACGGCTGTCACCGTTGGTCAGGAGGTGCGCACAGGCCCAGAGCAGGGTACCGGCCATTTGCGGATGTCGCACCACGCGCTTGATATGGCCGTCCACGCGCGAGGAGAAGAACAGTACCAGTCCGGCAAGCACCAGCAGGGAACTCAACAGTCCGGGTCCCATTGGCGGCGAATACACGGCGGTCAGGGTCGCGCCTTTCCAGCCGAATACCATCAGGAGTATTGCGGCAAGAATGAGCAGGGAAAACACCCCGCGATAGGGCTGTTCCCCCATCGACTTCACGAGCGCGGTCTTCCTGGCTGGCGCGACGGACGGGAGCGCGTGTGTCACAAACCAGAGTAATAGTCCTGCGTACAACATGGTCATGCTGATCTCCCATGACGTTGATTCATGTGGCGCAAAGTATACTGCGCCCTGGCCCGCTCGAAGGAAATAAGGAATGAACGCCGCGGTACAGTCGATTTCCTGGCAGGGCCTCGCCCTGGCTTTCGTGCCGACGCTCGTCGTGCTTGCCATCATGTGGCGATGGTCCGCGGGCGTTGGCAATGGCATTTATGCGACGCTGCGCATGCTGGCTCAACTGCTGCTCATCGGCTATGTGCTGGTTTACATTTTCGAGACAGGTGAGCCAGGCGTCGTCCTTGCCGTTCTCGGATTCATGCTGCTCGTATCGAGCTGGATATCGATGCAGCCCCTCAGGCACAAGTCGCCGCGGATCTACCGCAATGCCTTCATCGCTATTGCCTCGAGCGGTGTCCTGACGCTTGCTCTGGTCAGCCAGGCGGTCATCGGGATCGACCCCTGGTTCGACCCGCGGTACCTCATTCCGCTGGCC
>JAOUNK010000270.1 GCA_029881015.1 Gammaproteobacteria bacterium
GAGTCCCGAGGTGGCCAGTGGCGGCGACATACTGAACCTGCCTGAGACAGACGCGTACGGTAACCCGGTCTACGTGGTTGACGAAGAAGGTGCGTTGCTGCTCGACTGGAAAGGCGACCCACAACTAGCATATGAAAATGCACGTCGGGTGCGTTTCGTCAGTCAACCCAAGTCGAAAGCGGGTGCTTCGGGTACGGTGCTCGTAGCGCTCTACCGGCAAGGTGAAGAAGGCAAGGGCAAACCGGCCGATATCTTCATGCGGCGGGCTGTCGCTTCGGCGAAGGGCAATCCCTATGCCTTTGGCAACTTCGTACCTGGTGCCCAGAACATCAGCAGCGTCGAGCCGACGCTGATGTGGCAAAACCCGTTCGATTCCGAGAAACCCGAGAAGATGCTCCGGTGGACATGGAGTCCGGACAACCTGGCCGATTCGTCGGCGAAGAATCCGCGCCTGGACGCGAAAGCCCAGCGCGGTGCGATCAACGGCGACGACCTGCTGATCGGTTTTGCCTGGACGCCCAATTGGGGACGGTCGGCAAACGACAAGTACGACTTCTATGTCCGTCGCTCCTTCAATGGCGGCCAAGACTGGAAGACCGATCCCAATGGCACGGATATCGAGCACAATGTGGTATTCAGGATCCCGATCGAGGATTACGAAACTCAAACCATCACCTGGGATGAGGAAGTAGTCACGACGACCTACGGGCCTGGCGCTTTAGAGCCACCACGCAACGTTTCGAACCTGCGCAACAACCGCGTCAGCGTGCTGGAGCCGCGCCTGGTCAAGACGCCGGGAACCATCACGAATCTCGATGGGACCAGCACCGGGTACCCGGAAGACATCTGGGATTCGAGCGTGTACCAGCTCGCCTTCGGCCTGGAATTCAACCAGAACCAGCTGCCGGACGACGTGGAGTACCCGAAGATGCCGCTCGACATCTACTACAGCCGCACCATGGACAAGGGACAGCGCTATGAAAGCGTGGTCGTGACGCCGCAGGGCGGCAGCGGCAGGTCCGAGGAAGGCTGGAATCCGCTGGCGAAGGACAAGCCGCAGCAGGGCGCAGCCCAGCTTCGGCAGACTCCGGACGGTTCGCGGATGTACGGCATCTGGCTTGAAGAGAGTGAACAGGGTAGCGACATCATGTTCCGCAGAGTCGACTACCGAGGTGCCTCGGAGTGAGGCGCGAGGAGGATACAATGAAACGAGGTAACCTGATAATTGCAACGATGGCCAGCGCGTTCCTGCTGCTGGCCGGTGGCTCCGTGCTGGCAGCCAAGGGCGGCATTAAAGGTAAGCCGCCACCGGGTGACGAACCGGATCCGCCCGGGATGGATTATCCGTTCTATTTCTGGAAACTCGGGCACATGGACGGTCCTCACGACTCCAGCCAGGCCCTGGGTATTTCCCGGGACGGGAAGGTGGCCGTTGGCACCACCGCCGTGGTGGACTTCACGAGAGCCTGGCGCATGGACATCGACTGGGCCCTCTCCACCGAAGATGACGGGCAGCCGCCCCTCTACAACGAGCTCCAGGTTCAGGAGGGAGTCGGAGGCGAGGCGGCCTACGCAGCATCGGACATGACGGTTGATACTTGCACCTATGACAAGGTGGCAGAAAACCTGGACTGGTGCGGATCCTTGCCCGTTGGGACCCTGACCACTGGAACCGTGTCCTACGGCGCAGAGTGGTTATGGGCGTATGACGCTGAAGCCACAGAACCCAACTACCTGGCGATCCCGGACTTCGGCGGCGGAATATCGGACATGGTGGCCAACGACGTGTCGGTTGACGGCACGATCATCGTGGGCACCGGCAACGTTAAGACCGGTATGGTGGCCTGGCGTGCCGATACACTGGTCATGGATGAGGAAGGTGTGCCGATCCCGGTGCAGCTGACCATCACGGACATGTTCTACACGGAACAAACCCTGCAGACCAGCTCGGCCCAGGCCGTGTCCGCCGACGGGACGACCATCGTTGGCTACGGTGGAACCAACCGTGGAAACAAGGCGTTCATTACAACGGTTCTGGATGCAACAACCGATCCGATCACGCTGGAAAGCTACGTCCTGCCCACGCTGGATGGTGGTCAATGGTCCGAGGCCTATGCGATGACCGAGACGCTTGACGGCAGGATCTTCATCGCCGGGCGCAGCGACAGCCCGAAGGGACCGCAGGCCTGCATCTGGTTCTATGACGACACCGCGGCGGCGTGGGTGGTCAAGGGGCTCGGTGGCCTGTCGAAGAAGAAGTACGACAGCAGGGCCACGGGCATCGCGCATCGCCCCGGAGCGGCCGACGGAGAACTGATGGTGGTTGGCTACAGCAAGTCCATCCTCTATCCCTCGGAGGCCTTCGTCTGGAGTGGCAACCCCACACTGGAGGAGGAAGATATCGGTTACCTGTACGACCTGGAGTACATCCTGATCAAGACAGGCGCCGGCGAAGCTTCCCTGATGGGATCCAGCTGGATCCTGAATCAGGCCACGGGGGTTGCTCTCAATGACGACCTCACAGCCAGAATCGTCGGCTGGGGTGTCAATCCCGAGGGTGGTATTGAAGCCTGGTTGGCGGACGGCTACCCATTCGGGGAGCTCGAGCCGCTGTTGACACACGAGTGATACTGACCGGCCAACATGGCGAGGGGCGGCTACTGAGGACGCGCCGCCCCTCGCCCTTGTTGCAGCGCAACAGGCGCAAGATTAAACTGAATCTATTCGTAGTTCAGCGACATGCCTAAGATGCCAAGGTACAAGGTCCTGCTCGTCGATGATCATGCTGTCGTCCGGCGCGGTCTGCGCGCAGTGCTCGAGGATGAACTGGGCGACGTTGAAGTGAACGAGGCGGGAACCGCCAAAGAGGGCATCGAGAGCCTGCGCCAGGACACGCCCGACGCCCTGATCCTGGATATCGGGCTACCCGATCGGAATGGGCTCGATCTTCTCAAAAGTATTCGCTCCGAGTGGCCGGACCTCCCCGTGCTTGTGCTCAGCATGTTCGATGAGAGCCAGTACGGCGTCAGGATGATAAAGGCCGGCGCAGCGGGATACGTGACCAAGGCAAGTGCCCCTGAGAATTTTGTCGCCGCGGTAAGAAAGGTATTGAGCGGCGGTCGATATATCAGCCCCAAACTGGCGGAGCGACTCGCCGACAATCTTTCCGGTCACTTTGACGAAGAGCCTTACGACGTGCTGTCGGACCGGGAGTACCAGATCTTCCTGATGATCGCCTCAGGCAAGACCGTAACGGAGATCGCCGACGAGCTTTGCCTGAGCGTGAAGACAGTCAGTACGCATCGAGCCCATGTTCTGCAAAAGACAAGCATGAAGACCAATTCCGAGTTGACTCATTACGCATTCTTCAAGAAGCTCGTTCAGTAGCACAAACACGTAGCGGAGTGCCGGCGATTGCCTCGGCGCAGATTATCCGCGAGCCACCTGCAGTTCGGTGTCGCTGGCCCGAGGTCCGGTGCCGGGATGACGATATCGAGGCACGTACCTCCCGTGTCGCCGTTAGCCAATTTCAACTCTCCACCGAAGCCGCGCACGCGTTCCTTCACGCCCAGGAGACCGAAAGTCTTGACCTTCTGGGGCCCTGAAACTTCTATACCTATGCCGTCGTCGCAGACCTTCATCGAGAACTCGCTCGGCGTTAGCTGCAATTGAACCTCGACCTTGCTTGCCCGGGCGTGACGGACGATATTGGTTAGCGTTTCCTGGAAGATCCGGAATACAGCGACCGACAGTTCCTCGGACAACTTTATCTCCGACGGGTCAGTCCGGATTTCGCATGCGATGCCGGTTCTGGAGGTGAACTCCTCCGCCTGCCATTCAATGGCTGCCGAAAGTCCGACATCGTCAAGAATTGCCGGCCGCAGCTCCGAACATATCCGGCTAATGGAACTGACCGTGGTAGTGATGAGTTCAGCCATGGACTGAATCTTGTCCTGCAGTTCTGTTTGCTCAGCGGGCAATCGCTTTTTCAGCCAACGCACATCCAGGCTTAGCGCAGTCAGGACCTGGCCTAACTCGTCATGTATCTCCCGCGCGATTCGGCTTCGCTCCTCTTCTCGTATGCACTGCAGGTGGGCAGTCAACTCCCGTAAGCGCACGCCGGTCTTTTTGAGGTTTCTTTCTACCTGTTTGCGTTCCGAGATGTCCTTGAAGTCTTCTACAATGCCGATGATCATGCCGTCTGGTCGTCGAAACGGCGTGGCCGAAACGATACAGGGAACAGAGGTCCCGTTGGGGCGCACTTTGTCGGAGTCATACTCAACGTCCTGCTCACCCGCAAGGATGCGGGTCAAAGGACATCCGGGCGATTCGCACATTTCCCCCCAGAAGACGTCGTAGCACTTCCTGCCGATAATCTCGTTTTTCGGCAGTCCGACCAATTTGGCAAATGTCTCGTTTGCCTTGAGTACCCGAAAATTTCTGTCGACTATCCGCATTCCATCGGCTGCCGTCTCGAATACCTGGTCGACCTCACTCAGCGCCCGAGTCGCGGCGTCCTCAGCACGTCGACGCGCGTTGACCATGAAATTCGCAAGGACGGCAAAGGCCATGATCGCGGCGACGACGGTCAAACGCATCCAGAGTTCATGCCAGGTCGGCGCGAACACGGCTTCGAATACATCGGAATCGGCGAAAAACAGTACGTGGTTGCTTGCCTCGAGCAACCAAAAGATCACGCTGATCACAAAGCCAGTGAATAGAAGACCGTTCCTCCCTAACCCCCACAAGTCACGTCTTACTCTCATAGTCTCCGCCTTGGAACGAACGCATGATCGAGATCGTCGAAGCAACAGATGCCAGGTCA
>JAOUNK010000024.1 GCA_029881015.1 Gammaproteobacteria bacterium
CTACGAGTTCGGGACCGGCAAGGGAGACCCGGTTGTGTATGCACGCAATTTCAAGCCGCGCCCCTGGACCATCACGGTTGAAGGCGAAGCAGAGAAGACGGGCACGTTCGATTTCGATGACTTCATGAAGCCCTTCGAACTCGAGGAACGCATCTATCGCCTGCGCTGCGTCGAGGCCTGGTCGATGGTCATTCCCTGGGTTGGCATCTCGCTGGCGGACGTCGTCAAGCATCTGCAGCCAACGTCCAGGGCAAAATACATTGCATTCGAAACCCTCAATGACCCCGAGCGCATGCCGGGCGTTCGCCGCCGCGTACTGGACTGGCCCTACCGCGAGGGACTGACGATCGAGGAAGCCACGAATCCGCTCCCCATCCTGGCTGTCGGTCTGTACGGCGAAGTGCTGCCGAATCAGAACGGCGCACCGATCCGGCTCGTCGTTCCATGGAAGTATGGCTTCAAGAGTATCAAGAGCATCGTCAACATCCGTTTCACTGAACGCCAGCCGAAGACGAGCTGGAACCTGTCGCAGCCACGCGAGTATGGTTTCTACGCCAACGTGAACCCCGAGGTCGACCACCCTCGCTGGAGCCAGGCACGCGAGCGACGCATAGGTGCCAGTGTGTTCGCGAGCAAGCAAGCCACGCAGATGTTCAACGGTTACGGAGACGAGGTCGCGCACCTCTACAAGGGCCTCGACCTGCGACGTAACTTCTAGGCGTCACTTGGACACGCTCAGGCAGATTCGGCTTATCTGGAAGCCGGCGGTATTCGCCGCCTGCCTGTTGCCGTTCGCGCTGGCCGTTGGCGATGCCTTCGAGATCACCGGTCGTCTCGGCGCGAACCCGATCGAAGAAATCATGGACCGTTTCGGCAACTGGTCGCTGCGCTTCATTCTGCTAACACTCGCGGTCACACCCTTGCGCCGGCTTTCGGGATGGAATTGGCTGGCACGCTTCCGGCGCATGCTCGGCCTGTTCACTTTCTTCTATGTGCTGATGCACTTCCTGACCTGGCTCGTGCTCGACCAGGGCCTGTTGATGTCGGCGATCATCGAGGACCTGGTCAAACGGCCCTTCATAACGATCGGTTTTGCAGCCCTGCTGCTGCTTACGGCCCTGGCCGCGACCTCGACGGCCGCGGTGCGCCGCCGCATGGGGCGACGTTGGCAGTTACTGCACAACCTTGTCTACGTGATCGCCATCCTGGGCGTGTGGCATTACTGGTGGCAGGTAAAAAAGGACATCTCGGAGCCGCTCATTTACGCGGCGATACTCGCCGTCCTGCTCGGCGCGCGGCTCTGGTGGGCATTGCGGCGGCCCAAATAAAAACCGGGGCGGCCGCAGCCGTCCCGGTAATCACAACACAGTTACTTCGTCAGGCAACTTTCACTGTGTGTCGTTCCGCCACACGGATCTTCGGAAGCGTGACCGTCAGGATTCCTTCCTTAAGCTCGGCGTGGATGTTTTCATGATCCACTTCAACCGGCAGGCTCACCGTTCTCACAAGTTTGCCGTAGCCGAGTTCGTGCCGATAGAAGTCTTCCTTCTCGTCTTCTTCCTCGAACTCCCTCTCAGCCTCAATCATCAGGCGGTCGCCCAAGATCGTGACTTCAACGTCGTCTTTCTCGACACCGGGTAGTTCTGCACGGACCAAGAGCTCTTTGTCGCGGTCGACGACGTCCAAACGGAATGCCCGTTCATAGTCGACGCCCATCGGCCACCTTGTTCCAAAGGGCTCAAACGTCTCCATCCAGCGGCGTGGTGGGAAGTCCTCGAAGAACTCCTCCATGCTGTGGGTGAGAGGCGTAGTCCGTCTTACGTCAATTGCCCTTTTGCGGGGCTCGAGTTTGCGCAGGATTGACATAGACTCACCTCCTTCCCTTACAACACTGGCGATCTTCTGCCAGCACATCACTTATATACGGTCTACGAAAAGTGACAATTCGGGATTCTGCTCATTGACAGGTATTGGCCGGTTCCGCCGTTTCCTCGATCGGCTTGACGGATACCAGGTCGGCGCCGCGCCGACTCGCCGACAATACCGTCAGGCGATGTGCCTGCCAGTCAATCGTGTCCCCCTGCCGGGGAATGCGACCGAGCGACTCAGACAGGAGCCCGCCCACCGTCGACACGTCGAAGTCACCCTTTACATGGATGTCGAGCATGCGACAGATCCGGTGCAGCTCGGCGGTGCCGAATGCACTGACAGAGCCATCCGGATGCCGCCAGATATCTTCACTTGGCAGGTCGGACTCGTCGAAGATGTCGCCCACGACTTCCTCCAGGACATCTTCGAGCGTGACGATGCCCTGGATGTCTCCGTACTCGTCAACGACTACTGCCATGTGGCGGCGCCTCTCGCGAAACGTGCGCAGCAGTGAGTCCAGGGCCACTGATTCCGGTACCACGATCGCGTCGTGCACGAGCGTTTCCCATGCGATCGTCTCTCCGGCCGAAGCGACGAGTTGCGAAAGAACCTCTTTCGCGAACACAACGCCGACGATCTCATCGAGATCACCGCTCGATGAGTACGGAAAGCGACTGAAGCCCGATTCCCGGATCGTCCTTTGAACCTCCGCCGGCGAGTCATTGTGCGACAGGAATACGATGTTTTGCCGCGGGACCATCACGTTGCTCGCTGACAGCCTGCGCAGCTCGGAGACCCCGACGATCATATCCGCGGTTTGCTTGCCGACGACGCCTTCGCTGTGACCGATGGTGGCGAGCAAGCGGATTTCATCGAGCGATGTAATTGGCCCCGATTTATCGCTGCGCAGGGACCGCGACAGAGCTTCGCTTGCAAGCACGAGTGGCCGCAGGAGGACGGTGAGCGCGCGGATTCCGTAGGCGACTGGTTTGGCGAGCTGGCGCGCATGCGCGACGCCAAGCGTCTTCGGCACGATTTCCGTGAACAGCAGAACGACGACCGTGAAGACGATGGTGAATACCCAGAGCGAGTCGGGATTGAATGCGTCTGCGTAGCTCGCACCGGCAATCGCCGTACCGACGGTATGCGCGGCCGTATTCGTGATCAGGATGGCCGAAATCGGGATGTCGATGCGATCCTTGAATGCTTTGAGAATTCGCCCTGAGGTCCGACCTTGCCGCGCCAGCATTTCAACCTGGGCGTGATTCAGCGACAAGAGCACTGATTCGAATATCGAGCACATGAACGAGACGATGAGTGCGACGGCTACCGCGATGACAAAGACCTGCATGAAATCACCTCCTGCGCTTATTCTAGCGTGACCTGGGGCCGTGAAACGCATGCATGGAAATGCTGGGGTTCGGTCATGCGCAAGATCGGCTCGCGGCTGCAGAACGCGAAGAAGAGGCACAGCGCAAGCAGCGGAGGGAAGCCGCCAAGTACGAGGCCGAAGCCAGCGAGGTCGATCGAGCACTCGAAACCGCCGAAGAGCACGACAGCGACCTACGATTGACCCGGATTTCCGGCGAATAAAAAAGGCCCGGCTTTTGCCGGGCCTTCTTGGTCTTCCTGGGGGAAGGGCTGTCTCCGCCCCTCCTGGACGTCACATCATGCCGCCCATGCCACCCATGCCGCCCATGTCCGGCATTCCCGCACCACCTGCGTTGTCCTGCGGTGCGTCCGCGACCATGGCTTCGGTCGTCAGCAGCAGGCCGGAAACGCTGGCGGCGTTCTGCAGCGCGTAACGCGTCACCTTGGTCGGGTCCAGGATGCCGGCTTCGATCATGTCGCCATACTCGCCCGTGGCCGCGTTGTAACCGAAGTTGCCCTTGCCTTCTGCAACGGCGTTCAATACAACACTTGCGTCGCCGCCCGCATTGCGAACGATCTGGCGCAGGGGCTCTTCGACGGCGCGCTTCAGGATGCCGATACCGACGTTCTGGTCGTCGTTGTCACCCTTGAGCTTGCCGATGCTGGCTACGGCACGGATAAACGCCACACCACCGCCAGGAACAACGCCTTCCTCAACAGCGGCGCGCGTGGCGTGCAGCGCGTCTTCAACGCGTGCTTTCTTTTCTTTCATCTCTACTTCGGTTGCGGCGCCAACCTTGATGACGGCAACACCGCCAGACAGCTTGGCAACACGCTCCTGCAGCTTCTCTTTGTCGTAGTCCGACGAAGAGTCCGCAATTTCAGCATTGATCTGATCTACGCGACCCTTGATGTCAGCTGCTTTGCCTGCACCATCGATGATCGTCGTGGCTTCCTTCGTGATCTGGATCTTCTTGGCCTCGCCAAGATCGTCGATGGTCGCCTTCTCGAGTGAGAGTCCGACTTCTTCCGAAATCACCTGGCCGCCCGTCAGGATAGCGATGTCCTGCAGCATGGCCTTGCGGCGATCGCCGAAGCCCGGAGCCTTGACAGCAGCAACCTTGACGATACCGCGGATGTTGTTAACAACCAGCGTAGCAAGTGCTTCGCCTTCAACGTCTTCCGAGATGATCAACAATGGGCGGCCGGCTTTGGCGACGCTTTCGAGGACCGGCAGCAGGTCGCGGATGTTCGAGATCTTCTTGTCGTACAACAGGATCAAGGGATTCTCGTGTTCAACCTGCTGGCTGTTGGCGTCGTTGATGAAGTAAGGCGACAGGTAGCCGCGATCGAACTGCATGCCTTCGACAACGTCCAGTTCGTTGGCCAGACCCGACCCTTCTTCAACCGTGATTACGCCTTCCTTGCCAACCTTTTGCATGGCATCGGAGATGATTTCGCCGATTTCCGTGTCCGAGTTGGCGGAAATGCTGCCAACCTGTGCAATGGCATTGTGGTCTTCACAAGGCTTCGACAGCTTCTCCAGCTCGGCGACGATGGCAGCAGATGCCTTGTCGATGCCGCGCTTGAGGTCCATCGGGTTCATACCGGCAGCAACCGACTTCAGGCCTTCGCGCAGGATTGCCTGGGCGAGAACCGTCGCTGTAGTCGTACCGTCACCAGCAACATCGGACGTCTGGGAAGCGACTTCCTTGACCATCTGTGCGCCCATGTTTTCAAACTTGTCTTCGAGCTCGATTTCCTTGGCAACCGATACACCGTCTTTTGTGACGGTCGGTGCGCCAAAGCTCTTGTCGAGCACGACGTTGCGGCCTTTGGGACCCAGGGTCACCTTAACCGCGTTGGCGAGGACGTTGACACCAGCAAACATTTTCTGGCGAGCGTCATCGCTAAAACGTACTTCTTTAGCAGCCATGTTTCTATTTCCTCTTTAACCTTCGATGACTGCCATGATGTCGTCTTCCTTCATCACGAGCAGTTCTTCGCCTTCAACCTTGACTTCGGTGCCGGCGTACTTGCCGAACAGAACCTTGTCTCCAACCTTTACATCCAGAGCGCGGACTTCGCCGTTCTCAAGGATCTTGCCGTTACCGGCAGCAATGACCTCGCCCTTGATGGGCTTTTCAGCCGCGGCGTCAGGAATAACGATTCCGCCGGGTGACCTGCGCTCTTCTTCCATGCGCTTAACGATGACCCGGTCATGAAGCGGACGCATCTTCATGGTGCTTTTCTCCTATAAACTATTGATTTAAAACCGTATTTTGTCGGCTTTCGGACCGCGCGCAATTAGCACTCGGCCACAGCGAGTGCTAATAATAGGCATCCGCCGGCGTTTTTCAAGCACAATCCCCAACGAAACTTTAATCTCGAGCCGAAATCGAAGAATTCCTATGAACAAGCTCGCCACAACCCTTGCCACCCTGGCAGCGCTACTTACTGGCTCGGCGGGCTGCGCCGAGACCGAGACACCCTCGCCCGCCGTCCTGCCGGAAACCTCGAGCCCGGCCAGCGTTTTTGCGCCCACGGGCAGCGACGAGCCCCTGCCCGTGGACCAGGTATTCATCCCGGACGCCCACAGCGAGGACGGCAAGCTCCTGTTCAGAATCCAGATGCTTCCTGGTTATTACCTCTACAAAGACAAGATCCAGGTGCGTTCACTGGACGATGCGATCAGCCTCGAAGGGCCGTTTTTTATCGAGGAGTGGAGTCGCAGTGAGATCGTGGTGGACGAGTGGTTCGGAGAACAGGAGGTCTACTTCGATGAAGCGCACGGCGGCGCGCGCATGCAACAGCACTCGCCCGGCACGCGCACACTCGAGATCGAGCTGTCCTACCAGGGCTGCAAGAAAGACGGCATCTGCTACCTGCCCAAGACAAAAGTGCTAAGCGTTGATGTCCCGGCTCAGCTAGAATCCCCGGCTGAAACTTCGGAGTAGACACGTGTCCCGCATTTTCCTGATCTTTTGCGCCGCCCTGGTGGCCCTGATGGCCGGCGCGCTCTTTTATGCGGCGCGTATTCCTGCCGAGATTGCCCTGGAGCAGGCGGCACCGCAGCCGACAATGCCTGGCGCAATGACCCACCCGGCATTCACCCTGCCTGACCTCGAAGGCAAAGACCGGGCATTCACAGAGTGGGGCGGCAAGCATCGGCTGATCAACTTCTGGGCCACGTGGTGTGCCCCTTGCCGCCGCGAAATCCCTTTACTCAAGGCGTTCCAGGAAGAACACGGTGAGGCCGGCTTCCAGATTCTCGGTATCGCGGTCGACTATCCGGATATGGTGCTGCCCTTCGCCGAAGAGGCCGAGTTTAACTACCCGATTCTCACGGGGCAGCAGGATGCCATGGCGGTTGCCGAGTCGTCCGGCATCGAGTTCATCGGCATGCCGTTCACGATGATCGTGGCAAGAGACGGCGAACTCGTAGGTGCGTACCTCGGCGAACTGCATCAAAGCCACCTCGACGATATCGTCACGATTCTGACGCGCCTCGACAACGGCGAACTCAGCAAGCAGGAAGCCAGCGGCGCGCTCGACCTCCTCTAGCATCTAACAGGTGTCAGTCACCCTATTTCCGGAAATAGGGTGACTGACACCTAATTAGTGCGCAAAAATCGAAAAAAGGGGTTAGAATTGCGGCCATCTTCGGCTAAATCGCAATTATAAAAATAATGTCCGATTTCCTGCTCTTGAACGGCCCTAACTTGAACCTGCTGGGCTCTCGCGAACCCGAGATTTATGGTGCCGATCGGCTCGAGGACATCGAGAAGCGCTGCGTCAGCGTTGCCGAATCGCACGGACATTCGCTGGTTGCATTCCAGAGCAATGCCGAGCACGAACTCATCGACCGCGTCCAGCAGGCTGCGCGCGACGGGGTCGCTTTCATCATCCTGAATCCGGGCGCGTTTACGCACACGAGTATCGCGTTACGTGATGCGCTGCTCGCGGTTCAGATTCCGTTTATCGAGATTCACCTTAGCAATACGTTTGCACGGGAGGAGTTTCGGCATAACAGCTACTTCAGCGATATCGCGAGTAGCTGCCTGTTTGGGTTTGGGGCATACGGCTACGAACTCGCGGTGCAGGCCGCGAGCCAGTACGTCGCGACAGCCGGGGGCTAAAGATGGATATCAGAAAAGTAAAAAAGCTAATCGAGTTGCTGGATGAGTCCGGTATCGCCGAAATCGAGATTACCGAAGGAGAGGAATCGGTAAGAATCAGTCGCTACTCGGCGCACGCGCCGGCCGCAGCGCCTGCGGTTGCCGCCGCAGCGGCCCCGGTTGCCGCGCCGGTTGCCGCGCCGGCACCGGCAGCTGCAGAGGTTATTGACGAGGATGGCTACGAAGTCACCGCGCCGATGGTCGGCACCTACTACGCCGCCTCATCACCCGGCGCTGCGCCCTACGTCCAGGTTGGCGACCGCGTGAGCGAGGGCGACACGCTTTGCATTATCGAAGCGATGAAGATGATGAACCAGATCGAGGCCGACGTCGCTGGTGTCGTCAAGTCGATTCGAATCCAGAATGGCGAGCCCGTCGAATTCGGACAAGTACTGTTCGTAATCGACCAACGCCACGGTGACTAAGCGAGTCCGCTAACATGTTGGAAAAAATTGTAATTGCCAATCGCGGCGAAATTGCGCTTCGTGTGTTGCGTGCCTGCCGCGAGATGGGCATCAAGACCGTCGCCGTTCACTCGACCGCGGACAATAATCTGAAGCATGTCTTGCTCGCCGATGAGACGGTTTGCATCGGGCCGCCGCAGTCGACCGCGAGCTACCTCAACATGCCCGCGATCATCAGCGCGGCGGAGGTGACCGACGCCACCGGGATTCATCCTGGCTACGGCTTTCTCTCCGAGAACGCGGACTTCGCGGAACGCTGCGAATCGAGTGGCTTCACGTTCATCGGGCCCAAGGCGGACTCGATTCGCCTCATGGGTGACAAGGTATCCGCCATCCGGGCCATGAAGAAGGCCGGCGTCCCCTGCGTACCCGGGTCGGACGGCCCACTGGGTGATAACCCCGATGAGAACATGCGCCTTGCCCGCGACATCGGCTACCCGATCATTATCAAAGCATCGGGCGGTGGCGGCGGCCGCGGCATGCGCGTTGTGCATGCGGAGGCATCGCTGATTGCCGCGATCACCGTGACCAAGGCCGAAGCGCGTGCCGCGTTCGGCAACGATGTCGTGTACATGGAGAAGTACCTCGAAAAACCGCGTCACATCGAGTTCCAGGTCCTCGCGGACACGCATGGCAACGCCATCCACCTCGGTGAACGCGACTGTTCCATGCAGCGTCGCCACCAGAAAGTCATCGAGGAAGCGCCCGCGCCGGGGATCACCGCAGAACAGCGCAAGCGGATCGGCGAGCGCTGCGTCAACGCATGCCTCGAGATTGGCTATCGCAGCGCCGGTACTTTCGAATTCCTGTACGAGAACGACGAGTTCTACTTCATCGAAATGAATACGCGGCTGCAGGTCGAACACCCGGTCACCGAGATGATTACGGGCGTCGACATTGTTCGCGAACAGCTCCGCATTGCGAGCGGCGAAGAACTCAGGATCCGGCAGGACGACGTCAAGATCCTGGGCCACGCAATCGAGTGCCGAATCAATGCCGAGGACCCGAAGACCTTTATGCCCTCGCCCGGGCTCGTCACGCTGTGGCATTCGCCGGGTGGCCCCGGAATTCGCATGGAGAGCCACGTGTACAGCGGCTACAAGGTACCGCCTTACTACGACTCGATGATCGGCAAGCTGATCGCCCATGGCGAAAACCGAGACGCCGCCTTCGCGCGCATGAGAAACGCGCTGTCGGAAATCGTCATAGAAGGCATCAAGACCAACGTGCCGCTGCACCAGGAGATCTTCCAGCATGCGGCTTTCCAGGCCGGCGGAACCGATATCCACTATCTCGAGAAACGTCTCGGGCTGAAGTAACGGAGCACGACAACGGTGCAATGGCGACAGTTCGTCATGGAATTGGACGCACTGGACCCGGCCATCGTTGAGGAGATCTTCTCGCGGCTCGGCGCGTGTTCGGTCACCTTGTCCGATGCGGGCGACGACCCGGTACTCGAACCGGGTCCCGGTGAAACCCCCCTGTGGTCGAACACCCGGATCACCGGTCTTTTCTCCGGCGAGACGGACATGGACGTGTTCCGCGCAGCGCTCGTCACAGCGCTCGGTATCGAGCAACTCCCCGGGCATCACGTCGAAGAGCTGGCTGATCGCGATTGGGAACGAGAGTGGCTCAAGGACTTCGGCGCGATGCGGTTTGGCGAACGCCTCTGGATCTGCCCGACGGGCCAGCGCGTCGACGTGCCCGATGCCGTCGTCGTAAAACTCGATCCAGGACTCGCATTCGGCACCGGCACCCACCCGACCACGGCGATGTGCCTCGAGTGGCTCGACAGCATCGATCTCGCGGGAAAAACCGTGCTCGACTATGGCTGCGGCTCGGGCATTCTCGCCATCGCCGCCCTCAAGCTGGGCTGCACCAGGGCCACCGGCATGGATATCGATCCACAGGCCGTCACGGCCACTCGCCAGAACGCCGCGGACAACGGGATTGGCGAGGCCTTGTCCGTAACGGGCAGCCCGGCCGGCATACAGGGCGAATTCGATGTCGTCGTGGCGAACATTCTCGCCGGACCGCTTGTCCAGTTTGCCGATTGCATCACATCTCTGCTTGCCGGGGGCGGTATGCTTGCGTTGTCGGGCGTATTATGTGAACAAGCCGACGAAGTAATGCAGGCTTACGGGCCCTGGATCGAGTTCGATGAGCCCGAATTCAGGGAGCAGGACGGCCAGACGTGGTCACGATTGACAGGTAGGAAACAGTAGAAAAATCCGATGTATACGCAATGCCCAGATTGCAGCACCGCTTTTCGAGTGACTGCGGAAGTACTGAAGCAGGCCGCCGGCAAGGTCCGATGCGGCGGCTGTGGCAATGCGTTCAATGCCCTTTTGTACCTTTCCGAATCGCTGCCCGAGCAGGCCCCGGCCAAGGAAGCCGACGCGGCGTTACCAGAACTCAAACCCGAGGCCACGCCGGGCGGCGGGCTGCCCAGGTCGATTTCAGCGGAACAGAGCGCTGCACTCTTGAAGACGCTCGACGAACTCGCCGGATCCGATATTCGCATCGAGGACACGGGCGTCGAATGGCGTGTGCTGGACGATGACGAGATCGGCATGGCGGCTGGTGAGGAGTTGGTCATCGACGAAATTCTCGACGAGTCGCCAACACCTGTCGATCAGTTCCTGACCGAGACGCCGGCCATCGTCGACTCGCCGGAGATCTTTGAGGAGCAACCGCCCGAGTTCTCACGCACCTCTGTCGACGAATTGCGTTTCGACGACAACACGCCGCTGCCGGAGGATTTCGACGTCTCCGATGACGGCTTCGTGGAAGGCGACTTTACAGCCGAGACGCTGACCCGGGAGGCGGTCGGCGAGGACGTCGACGTCGTCGCCCCCGAGGATCCACAGGTGAATCTGGAGCTCAGTGAGCCTGGCGAATGGACGGACATTCTCGGAGAGTTCGAGGATCTGGCAGAAGTCGTCGCCGCGACCGTTGGGGAAGAACCGACCGATGCGCCGCAGCCGGAGCCCGGTGCTAAGCCGGCGCCCGAGCCCGAGCTTGAAGCCGACGCCGAAGCTGAACTCGACACGCTCGAAGTTCGGACCGACGACGACATCGACGTACCGCTCGACATGGACTCGCAGTTTGCCCTGCAGGCCGAGGCCATGGGCATCGATCTGAGCGGGATGCACGAGACGCTGGACATGGAAGAGGACGCTCCGCTCGAGGAGGAGGTGGATCTTGACGCACTGCTTCGCGGCAGCAAAGCCGCGAATCTCGAGCTTGAAGACCTGCTCGACGAAGAACTCGTCGACGAATTTGAAGACGAGGAGCTTGTGGTCTCGTCGGACGAGGCCACGCAACTCGACCTGATAGATGACGAGCACGATTACGAACTCGACGAGCCGGATGAAGAGACAGACAACGGGCCCGCCTCGGAAGGGCACTACATTCCCCCCATGACCGAGGAAGAGCAGACGATCAACCTGCAAATTGATCAGGACCTGCTGGCGCTCGCCGTCGAAGACGAAGACGGATTCGCATCCACCATTATCATCCCCGGGGACGCGGCCGAAGCGCAACTCACCCATGGGCTGGATGACGAGAACATGCCGGAGAGCTTCAGGAACACCGGCGCCGGTTTCGAGACGATTATCATGGAAGGCGATGCATTCCGCTCATTCGAGGATTTCGACGAGCACGAAGCCGACCAGGACGAGAGCGACAAGGCCGCCGCCGCGATTCTCGCAGGTGTCGATGCCGCAGAGAAAGAAGCGCAGCCGGCGAGCCCGTCCAGGCGGTTCCACTACGGCGTGATCGGCGGAATTGTCGCACTCATCTTGCTGCTTGCCGTGCAATACGTACACCAGTCGCGTGAGACGCTCGCAACGATACCCGCCTTCAACAATGCTGTCGGCCCCTTGTATCGGGCCATCGGCCAACCGCTTTCCCCAGCCTGGGATATCACTGGCTGGAGCTTCGAGGTAGCCAAGGGTACCGAGGAAGAGGACGCCAGCCTGACGATCTACTCGCGGCTCGGCAACCAGTCGGACAAGCCGCTGCCCTACCCGCTGATCGGCATCTCCCTGACCGATCGCTTTGAAGAGACGATTGGCAGTCGTGTTCTCGACCCTGCTGACTACCTGTCCAATGACCTCGATCCTCGCAAGCTCGTGAAACCGGGCAATACCTTTGAGGCCGTGATCACAATCCCGACGCCGGCCGAAACCACTGCCGGCTTCCGGCTGCGGGCCTGCTACCGCACGACGGACGGCCTGCTGCGCTGCAAGGATGATGGCTTCAAGTAGGATGGCCGCGACGCTCCAGCCCCTTCGAATAGGCCCTTTCACCCTCCCCAGCCCGTTTGTCCTCGCACCGATGGCGGGCGTGACCGATGCGCCATTTCGCCGCATTTGCCGCCGGTTCGGGGCCGGTATGACGACGTCGGAAATGACCACGGCCGACACGAGTCTCTGGCAGACACCAAAATCCCGTTTCCGTCTCGACCTCGACCTCGATGCAGAACCTGTCGCGGTGCAGATCGCAGGGTCGGAGCCGGACCAGCTCGCCAGTGCCGCACAGGCCTGCGTTGCGCGCGGCGCGCAGATCATCGACATCAACATGGGTTGCCCGGCGAAGAAGGTCTGCAACAAGGCAGCAGGTTCAGCCCTGTTGCGTGACGAGGCGCTCGTCGCGAACATTCTTCGCACCGTGGTCGCCGCCGTCGACGTGCCCGTTACCTTGAAGTTTCGTACCGGCTGGGACCGTGAACACCGCAACGCTGTCCGGATTGGAAAGATCGCGGAGGACGCCGGAGTGCGGTCGCTCGCCGTTCATGGCCGAACGCGGGCCGATCGCTACAAGGGTGAGGCCGAATACGAAACGATCGCGCGCGTCAAGGAGGCCGTCGACATCCCCGTGATTGCCAATGGCGATATCACCACAGTGAAGAAGTCGCTTGAAGTTTTGCGCCTAACTAACGCAGATGGCTTGATGATCGGCAGAGGCGCGCAGGGGCGTCCGTGGATCTTTCGCGAGCTGGCCGCGGCATTCGATCCCGCTGCGGAAAATACGCAGCTAGAAAAAAATGAATTGCGTGATATTATGCTCGGCCACCTGGACGAACTGCACCGGTTTTATGGGGAAACCACCGGGGTCCGGGTGGCCCGCAAACATCTGACCTGGTACTGCGAAAACCTGGAAAACGCCGGAGAATATCGGCATCAGGTGGTGCGTGTTGACAGCGCTTCGGAACAAATACGTTTAACGAAGCTGTACTTCTTGGGGATCGACCAAAGTGGCACAGAACAAAATCAAGAAACTGAATTCCAACAAGAAACCACTCTGTAAACATACCGAAGATGCACTCGATCAGTATTTCGCGACGCTCAATGGCGATCGTCCCGGCGAGTTGTACGACCTTGTCATTGGCGAAGTAGAACGGCCACTGTTCAAGGCCGTCATGGATTTCACGCACGGCAATCAAAGCCAGGCTGCCGGCATTCTCGGCATCAACCGCGGCACCCTGCGCAAGAAACTCAGAACGTATTCGATCATTCAGTAACCCCTCCCCCAGGAATCATCATGTTCAATGTAAGACGCGCGCTGGTCAGTGTTTCTGACAAGCGTGGACTGGTCCCTTTTGTACAAGGCCTTGCCGAACTCGGCGTCGAAGTCCTGTCCACGGGCGGTACCTGCCGCGAGCTGCGCGAAGCGGGCCTCGAAGTCATCGAGGTTGCCGAGAAGACCGGTTTCCCCGAGATCATGGACGGCCGCGTCAAGACGCTGCATCCGGTTATTCACGGCGGCCTGCTGGGCCGGCGCGGTACCGACGAGGCGGTCATGGATGAGCACGGCATAGAGCCTATCGACCTGTTGGTCGTAAACCTCTACCCCTTCGAACAAACCATCGCCCGCGAGGACGCGACGGTCGCAGAGGCTATTGAGAACATCGACATCGGTGGACCGGCGATGATTCGGGCAGCCAGCAAGAATCACGACGGCGTTGCAGTCTGCGTCAGCCCGGACGACTACGACGCGGTACTCGACAAACTCAGGGGCGGCGGACTGGCGATAGAAGACCGGCGGCGCCTGGCTGCGAAAGCGTATGCACACACGGCCAGTTACGACACCGCGATTACGAAATACCTGTCGGCATCGCTGGGTGACAGCGTGCTGGGTGAGCGCTTCCTGTATGCGGGCGGCCTCTCCGAGAAACTTCGCTACGGCGAGAACCCGCACCAGGCGGCGGCGTTTTACGTCGACCAGCAGGCCGCACCCGGGTCGCTTGCGGCTGCCAGGCAGCTCCAGGGCAAGGCATTGTCATACAACAACATTGCGGACAGCGACGCAGCGCTCGAATGCGTCAAGCAATTCGGGAAACCGGCCTGTGTCATCGTCAAGCATGCCAATCCCTGCGGCGTTGCCGTCGCCGCGGACATCGGCCAGGCCTATGAAAAGGCCTTCAAGACCGACCCGACATCGGCATTTGGCGGCATCATCGCTTTCAATCGCCCCTTGGATGGAGCCACAGCCAGGGCCATTATCGACCGGCAGTTTGTCGAAGTGATTATTGCCCCGGAGATCACGGCGGACGCGGCAGAGGTCTGCTCTGCCAAGAAGAACGTGCGCGTCCTCGAGACCGGCGCCTTCGCAGCCGCTGCGGCAGGTTTTGACTTCAAGAAAGTGTCCGGCGGGCTGCTGGTACAGACCAGCGATACAGGCGTCATCACGGCCGACGACCTGAAGGTCGTTACCGAGAAGGCACCGACCCCGGAGCAGATTCAGGACATGCTGTTTGCCTGGACGGTGGTCAAGTACGTCAAATCCAACGCGATTATTTTCTGCCGGGACAACATGACGATCGGCGTTGGCGCCGGGCAGATGAGCCGCGTCTACTCAACGAAAATTGCCGCCATCAAGGCGGCGGACGAGGGCCTCGAGGTCAGCGGTTCGGTGATGGCGTCGGACGCGTTTTTCCCGTTCCGCGACGGCATCGATGCCGCGGCCGAGACCGGCATCGCCGCGATCATCCAGCCGGGCGGCTCAATGCGCGATGAAGAAGTTATCCAGGCGGCCAACGAGCACGGTCTGGCGATGGTCTTTACCGGCATGCGACACTTCCGTCACTGATGAACGTTCTGATTATTGGATCCGGCGGTCGCGAGCATGCGCTTGCATGGAAATGCGCGCAGTCACCGCGTGTCGAAGAAGTCCTGGTCGCGCCGGGCAACGCGGGCACCGCGCGTGAAGACAAGGTCCGCAACGTGGACGTGCCGGCCGATGACATCGATGCGCTGCTAAGGCTCGCGCGGGCCGAAAACGTCGGGCTCACAATCGTCGGCCCCGAGGCGCCGCTCGTCGCCGGTATCGCCGACCGCTTCAATGAGCTGGGGCTGCCCTGTTTCGGGCCGACCGCAGCCGCCGCCCAACTCGAAGGCTCGAAAGCCTTTACCAAGGACTTCCTGGCGCGTCACAACATCCCGACGGCCGACTACCGGAATTTCACGGAGCTCGCCCCGGCGCTCACCTACATCCGCGAACAGGGCGCACCTATCGTCATCAAGGCTGACGGCCTCGCCGCCGGCAAGGGCGTTATTGTTGCGATGACGCTGGCAGAAGCCGAGCAGGCGGCAACCGACATGCTCGCGGGCGGGAGCTTTGGCGACGCCGGGGCCCGCATGGTCGTCGAGGAGTTCCTGGCGGGCGAGGAAGCGAGCTTCATCGTCATCACGGACGGCGACACGATCCTGCCGATGGCCACATCCCAGGACCACAAGGCACGCGACGAAGGCGACACGGGACCGAACACCGGTGGTATGGGCGCCTACTCTCCGGCACCCGTCGTAACGCCGCAAATCGAGACACGCATCATGGACGAGGTCATCCGCCCGACCCTGCAGGGTATGAAAGCCGACGGCAATCCCTACCTCGGTTTCCTGTACGCCGGTCTCATGATCATGGCGGATGGAACGCCCAAGGTCATCGAGTTCAATTGCCGTATGGGCGACCCGGAGACGCAGCCGATCATGGCCCGCCTGAAATCGGACCTGGTCGACATCTGCCTCTCGACGCTCGACGGCGAGCTGGCCGAACGCGAAGCGGTCTGGGACACACGAGCGGCGCTCGGTGTCGTGATGGCGGCAGGCGGCTATCCCGCGAGCTACGCCAAGGGCAAAGTTATCAGCGGTCTCGATACAGCCGACAGCAATACCCAGAAAGTATTTCACGCCGGCACCACAAGCGACGGCGACGCCGTGAAGACCAACGGCGGGCGCGTCCTCTGCGTCGTCGGCCTGGGCGATACGGTGGCCGAGGCGGCACAGGATGCCTACGCCGCGGTGGACAAGATCGCCTGGGAAGACGCTTACCTGCGACGTGATATCGGTCACCGCGCTATCGCGCGCGAGAACGCTTAGACCGTGCTGACCACAACCGAGGCGCTCGACAGGGTCCTGGCGGCGATGCCGGAACTGCCGGTCGAGTCAGTGGCGCTGCGGGACGCACATGGCCGCGTGCTTCGCCAGGTCGTCGCAGCGGAGCGAGACCAGCCCCCTTTTGATCGTGTCATGATGGATGGCATTGCGATCGCCCACCGCGACTTTACGAACGGTACCCGGCGGTTTCCGGTGCAGTGCACACAGATGGCCGGGGACCCGGCCGTTGAGCTGGCCCCCGGCAAGGCGATAGAAATCATGACAGGCGCGTCGCTGCCTGTGAACGCCGATTGCATCGTTCCGGTCGAGCGCATCACTGTAGACCAGGGCGTCGCGACCCTGGATGAGGGCTACGAGGCCGAGGCAGCCCGGTTCATTCACCCGCGAGCGTCCGACCACGCGGCGGGCAGCCGGCTGCTGGCTCCCGGCAGGCGCATATCGCCGCTCGATATTGCAGTTATCGCGTCCGCCGGCATGACCAGCGTCGATGCAAGCCGGTCACCTGTCGTTCGCGTCATCTCAACGGGTAACGAACTCGTCGCAGCCGGTGAGGACATTGAACCGCACCAGGTACGCCTCTCCAATGGTCCGGCGATCCAGGCGCTACTCGCCCGACATGGCTATCCCGACTGCGAGCACGACCACCTTGTCGATGAACGTGCGCTCCTCAGGGAACGCATCTCCGCGCATCTCGACGAGGCGGACGTTGTGATACTGAGCGGCGGTGTGTCGATGGGCAAAGCCGACTACGTGCCCGACGTGTTGGCCGAGATTGGCGTCGAGGTCAGTTTCCACAGGATCAGCCAGCGGCCCGGAAAGCCCATGTGGTTTGGCACCGGTCCCGGCGGCCAGGCCGTCTTCGCCCTGCCCGGCAACCCCGTGTCGGCACTCGTCTGCTGCCGGCAGTATGTCATCCCGGCACTGGCGAAAGCCTCGGGCGCCCCGGCCGCTCCACCCGAGTTTGCGTCCCTCGCGAGCGACGTCGCGTTCCAGCCGGACCTGACCTGTTTCCAGCCCGTACGCCTCGTCTCCAGTGCCGCCGGCCAGGTGCTCGCGATCCCCGTAAAGACCAATACATCGGGCGATTTCACGGCCCTGTCGGCGACGGATGGCTACGTGGAACTGCCTCGCGAGCAAAGCCTGTTCCCGGCCGGTACTTCTGTTTTTCTGTATCGGTGGTAATGTTCGGAACATGATCTCATCAGCTGAAGCGCTGCAGCGCCTTCGCGACGGCAATCGCCGCTTTGTCGCCGGTGCGAGCAGCATTAACGATGCGCTGAGTGCTGCGCGCCGTGCAGAACTCGTCGACGGCCAGAACCCGTTCGCCGTCATCCTCGCATGCTCGGATTCGCGCGTGCCTGTCGAACTCGTCTTCGACCAGGGCCTCGGCGACCTGTTCGTCATTCGCGTGGCGGGCAATATCGTTGCCCCGTCCCAGGTCGGCAGCGTCGAGTTTGCCGCTGCGAACCTGGGCGCCAAACTCGTGGTTGTACTTGGCCACAGCAATTGCGGCGCGGTCGACGCAACCCTGAAGGAGCTTGCGCAGGAGGAGGCGACGCGCTCGCCCAATCTGCGTTCCATCGTGG
>JAOUNK010000271.1 GCA_029881015.1 Gammaproteobacteria bacterium
CGAGTACAGTGAAGATGGCTCAAAGAGCATCTGGCCCAAGCTCTACGAGCTTTATTACAAGCCGGAATACGAAATAACCGACGAAGACGTCAAGGATCGTATCCTGTTCCGGCAGGTCATCGAGACACTCAAATGCCTGGAAACGAACGTGCTGCGCAATGTTGCTGACGGCAATATCGGTTCGATCTTTGGCATCGGCGCGCCAGCGTGGACAGGCGGATTCATCCAGTTCGTAAACACTTACGGACTACAGCGATTTGTGGACCGTTGTACCGAACTCGCGCAGCGCTATGGCGACCGTTTCGCCGCCCCGCAAATCGTTAAGAACAAGATTTCCGCCGGCGAATCGTTTGGGTGACGTCATGAGAGCTTTCACTGAAGAACAACAGATGTTCCGAGACAGTTTTCGACGCTTTCTCGAACAGGAAATTGCACCGCGAATGCCGCAGTGGCGGAAGAACGGAATCGTCGATCGAGATGCCTTTCGCAAGGCCGGTGAGAATGGGTTTCTCATGGTTTGGCCGGACGAGAAATACGGCGGACTGGGTGATTCGGACTTTCGCTTCGAGCAGATCATCATCGAAGAAACATGCCGAGCCGACTGCCATGAGTTCTTTGCCACAGTTCACAGCCGGCTCGTTGGTCCGTACTTCGAGCATTTCGGTTCCGATGAACAAAAGGAAAGGTTTCTGCCGCCTTGTGTATCAGGAAAAAAGATTCTCGCAATTGCGATGACGGAGCCCGGTGCTGGCAGCGATCTTGCCGGCATGAAAACAACACTCCGGCAGGATGGTGATCACTACATACTCAATGGATCCAAGACCTATATTTCGAATGGCATCAACGCCGACCTGATAATCGTAGCGGCAAAGACCGATCCGGAGAATGATCCGTATGCGATGGCCTTATGCGTCGTGGAAAGCGACATGCAAGGATTTGCACGCGGCCAGAACCTCGAGAAGATGGGACTGAAGGCGCAGGATACGGCCGAGCTGTTTTTCAATGACATCCAGATACCCAAGGACAACATACTCGGTGACCCCCGAAAGGGCTTCTTCTACATGATGCAGGGCCTGGCCGAAGAACGACTGATCGGAGCAACCCAGATGAGCGCGGCGGCCAGAAAAGCATTTGAGGTAACGCGCGAATATGTGATGGAGCGCAGAGCATTTGGTAAAGCCGTTGCCGATCAACAGAACACTCAATTCAAGATGGCAGAGATGGAGGCCGAAATCGATATGCTGCAGGTCTTTGTCGATCATTGTGTGGCCTTGCACAACCAGGGCAAGCTCACAGCGGTCAAAGCCGCCAAGGCGAAACTCCAGGCCGCTGAAATTGAATGGAGAATGGTGGACCTCGGTGTCCAGCTTCACGGTGGTGCCGGGTATATGCACGAGTATCCGATCTGCCGGATGTTTTTGGATGCACGAATCAGTCGAATACTCGCGGGCACTTCCGAGATTATGAAGCTGATCATTGGTCGGGAGGTTTTCTCCGAGCAGTACAAGAGTTTCTTCGAGTAGAAGGCAGGTAACAGTGGGTCCACTTTCCGGAATTCGCGTCATAGAAATGAAAGGTATAGGTCCCGGGCCGTATGCTGGCATGCTGCTCGCCGATCTTGGTGCGGAAGTCATCGTTGTAGAGCGTTCCTCGACGGCCGGCGGAGTTGGCCTGCCTCCTCATGTCGATATTCATTCACGAGGGAAAAAGTCGATCGTCCTTGATGTCCGAACTGCCGATGGCCTGGCGGACCTCATGTCCCTGGTCGAGACGTCCGATGTTATCTTCGAGGGCAATCGGCCCGGCGTTGCCGAGCGCCTGGGATTCGGTCCGGATGACTGCTTCGAACGCAATCCGAAACTGATCTACGGACGAATTACGGGCTGGGGCCAAACAGGACCGCTTGCGAACGCAGCGGGCCACGACATCAACTTCATTTCGTTAACCGGTGCACTCGCGGCAATTGGTGGCGCTGACAAGCCCGTGCCTCCATTGAACATTGTGGGAGACTACGCGGGCGGCAGCCTGTTCCTGGTGATCGGAATCCTTGCAGCACTGGTCGAAATGCGCATTTCTGGAAAAGGCCAGGTCGTTGATGCTGCGATTACCGACGGATCGGCGAGCCTGATGAGCCTGTTCTACAGTCTGGATGCTCTTGACCAATGGATGCCTCGTCGTGCTTCAAACCTTCTTGATGGTGCCGCACATTTCTACTGTGTGTATGAAACCGCCGACGGCAAGTTCATCTCGATCGGACCTATTGAGCCCCAATTCTATGCGCTGCTCATAAAGAAGGCGCGTTTGGATCCGGCGTACTTTGAGCTACAAAATGATCCGTCTTGTTGGCCCGAGCAAAAAGCAAAGCTTGAACAGGTATTCAAGACGAGGACCCGGGACGAATGGTGTTCCATTCTTGAAGGTACGGACACCTGCTTTGCGCCGGTCCTCGATTACCGGGAAGCCCCCAATCACGAGCACAATCGGGCCCGCGAAACGTACATCGACATCAATGGCCTGACACAACCCGCGCCTGCACCGAGATTCAGCCGATCGAAATGCAGAATACCGTCGGCGCCACACATGGCGGGCGAGGACACACAAACCGTACTCGACGAACTTCGACGATCTAGCCCGGACCAGCGGGACCCTACGAGTTCGGCAGACAGTTAGTCCTGTAGCCGCCGCACCGGGGATCGCTTGACGTCAGATCAAATGAAAAAGCCTTCGCACTTAGCTCGCATCCTGTCCCCAATGGGGATTTACCCGTCTGAAACCATCGTTTACTCGCCATCGCCAGGGAGGCCCGCAATCGGCTAGTTGACGAAGCGACAAAGGGCAAATCAAGCAGATACGTAAATGATGTTACCCATCATTCGATATCGCTCGCCGAATAGCTTGATCAAGGTCACGGATCAGGTCGTCCGGGTGTTCCAGTCCAACGGATAATCGGATCAACCCCTCTGTGACACCGGCACTCTCTCTGGCGGCCACAGGTACACCGGAGTGTGTGGTCGAAGCTGGATGGCATACCAGTGACTCTGATCCACCCAATGACACAGCGAGTTTGAATATTTGTAGATTGTTCAGAATACGGAATGCCAATTCCCGATTTTCATCAATGACGAAGGCAAAGGTTGACCCTGGCCCTGAGCATTGGCGTGCATAAACCGCCTGGGCTCGCTCTTCGCTATCGTGCTCCGGATGCAAGACTTTACACGGCAAGTTCTCATTAGACGCTAGCCAGCTTGCTATTTTTGATCCACTTTTGGCTGATTGTTCCATCCGCAGAGCAAGTGTTTCCAGTGACCGCGCTAACATCCAGGATGAGTGTGGATCTAATTGGAAGCCATATGCCGACCGGGATTGCCGAATTGGTAACAGCGCTTCTTTTGAACCTGTGATTCCTCCTGCAACCAGATCGGAATGACCGCCCACGTATTTGGTCAGAGAGTAGACGCAGATGTCTACACCAAAATCTAACGGTTTTTGGAACGCCGGACCGAGCATAGTATTGTCACAAACGACTAGCGGCTTTTGGCCCGAAGATTTTGACCACTTGTCTACAACTTCTCGAACCATTTTCAGATCGATCAATGCATTGGTCGGATTAGCCGGCGTTTCAAGATAGACCATCTTAACGGGGCCCTGCTCAGCAGCTTCTTGTAGAGAATCAAGCAGACACTCGGCGCTCATCCCATCTGTGAATGGAACGGGCTTGACGCCCCAACCGGTAAACACCTTACCGAACAGTGTTTCAGTGCCCCCGTATAATGGCGTGTAGCTGACTATTGAATCACCTGGTCGCAAGTAAGTCAGAGCAACCGCGCTGATTGCAGCCATTCCCGAAGATGTCAGTAATGCAGTTTCGGCATTGTCGTAAAGGGCAAGGCGGTCTTCTACGATTTCTGTGTTCGGGTGATTGAAGCGCGAATACACCAGCCCACCGGCACCCATGCCTTCCGGGGCGGGCTTTCGACCGCTGACAACATCAAAAAACTCAGCGCCCTGCTCTGCGGTCTTGAAAACAAAAGTCGAGGTCAAAAACACAGGAGGCTTGACCGCCCCCTCTGAAAGCGCTGGATCATAGCCATAGGCGGTCATCTGCGTGGATGGATGAATCGGATGACCATCAATGTGGGTTCGACGAAAATTTTTACTGGACATAAATAGGCTCTTTTTAGTCATTTGGTGTGTTCATCTCAACCCAATGATTCATACGTTCTGTTTGATAACCAACGTAATCTCAGCGGGTCAGGAAGTGTTAAAACATCAACGATAGGGATCTAATCTTTTTGATCACGAAAGTTTCTCCCCTTATACCGTCCACGGAGTGGGAGAATCCGGAATGTTGAACTGCTCGATAGCCTCCACATGGGTTTTGGCGGGCACCAACTCTTGTTGCACCATGGCTTCAATTGCGGCCAACGCAATGTGATAGCGGCTGACCTCGAAGAAGTCTCGTAAATGGGCGCGCTGATCGCTACGTCCGAAGCCGTCAGTGCCGAGAGAAACAAACCGCCCCGACACATAGGGCGCGATCATATTTGGGACGGCACGGACGTAATCCGTCGCCACGATGACCGGAAGATCACCCTTCAGCAATGTCTCGACATGGCTCTTAGGCGCTGGTTCGTTTGGATTACGGCGTTTTTGCCGTGCCTTTTCGTCCGCGTCCCGCGCAAGTTCTGAGAAACTGGTAGCACTGAAAATGTCCGATGCAATTCCAAATTCATTGTGCAAAACATCAGCGGCAGCGATAACTTCTTGCAGGATGGTGCCTGATCCGACC
>JAOUNK010000272.1 GCA_029881015.1 Gammaproteobacteria bacterium
CGCGGATATCGCGTTTCCCCTGAATGGCGACCCCAGTATCGACAGCGTGCAGTTCCTCCTCGAGTCGCGCGTCAGCTTCTAGAGGCTGATCTCTATCTTCCAGAACTCGTCGCCCATCGCCTTATCGGCAGTGTACAGCGGGTCAGGTTGACCCACCTGCCAGCGCGTCGCCAGCGTTTCGTTCATCAGGTATTCGCGGTGTGTCTCCAGCGCTTTCTCGACAGCGGGTGAGCCCGAGACGCCGAGCGTGATGCGGTCGGAAACTTCGAGGCCGGCTTGCTTGCGAGCATCCTGCACGGAGCGCACGACTTCACGCGCGAGCCCCTCGGCGATCAGCTCGTCCGTCAATGCCGTATCCAACGCCGTGAGATAACCCGAGTCCGCCTCGCAGGAATAGCCTTCAGCGGAATGCGTCTCGATCAGGATATCGTCGCCGGCGAGCGCAATGACCTGCCCTTCCACTTCGATCTCGAACGCTTCACCGCTCGCGGCGGCGCCGGCGATTGCCGCGCCGTCCGCATCCAGCAGCGCCTGTCTGATCTTCGGCACGAGCTTGCCGTACTGCTTGCCAAGTTTCGGCAGGTTCGGCTTGATGTTGTAGCTGACCAATCCGGCGTCACGGGCAATGAACTCGACCGCCTTGACGTTGAGCTCTTCGAGAATCTGGTCCATGTGACTCTCGAGCGCCCTTGCCGCCGCATCGTTCGGCGCACGCACGAGCAGGCGTGAGATCGGCTGGCGCGTGCGCACACCGGAATGACTGCGCGCCGCACGACCAAGACCAACGACCTTCTGTACCACGTCGATGTCGAAGAGAAGATCGTCGTTCTTCCACGACTCGTCGGCTTCGGGCCAGTTGCCCATATGCACGGACGGCAACGCGTCCTTGTCCACCGAACGCACAAGATTCTGGTACACGTTTTCCGCCAGGAACGGCACGAAAGGCGCCATCAGCTCATGCACTCCCTTGAGGCATTCATACAGCGTCAGGTAGGCCGCCTGCTTGTCCGCCGGGTCGGTCGACTTCCAGAAACGGCGGCGATTGCGGCGCACATACCAGTTGCTTAACTGGTCGACGAAGGACTCGATGGCCTCGCCGGCCGTCTTCGCGTCGAAGTGGTCCAGCGACTCGGTCACCGTCGTAATGGTCTTGTGCAGCAGCGCGAGCGCCCAGCGATCGATCTCGGGACGGTCCGCGACCGGCACGTTGCTGGTCAGGTCGATCTCGTCGAGCCGCGCATAGAGGACGAAGAAGCTATAGGTGTTCCAGAACGTGTTGATGAACGAGCTGGCGACGTCGGCGACGATGTCGACCGAGATGCGCTTCTGCACGTCCGGGGACAGACGGGCCAGGAAGTACCAGCGCAGGGCATCGGCACCGACCGTATTGAAGACGTCGTAAGGGTCGATGATGTTGCCGAGTGATTTCGACATCTTCTTGCCGTCTTTATCGACGATATGGCTCAGGCAAATGCAGTTCTTGTACGCGACGCTGTCGGAGACAAGTGTCGCGATGGCGTGCAGCGTATAGAACCAGCCGCGCGTCTGGTCGATGGCCTCGCAAATAAAATCCGCGGGGAAATGCCTGTCGAACTTGTCCTGGTTTTCGAACGGGTAATGCCACTGCGCGTAGGACATGGCACCCGAGTCGAACCAGCAGTCGATGACCTCCGGTACCCGGCGCCAGGTCTTGCCGTTGTGCTCGAAGGTGATGTCGTCCACGGCCGGTCGGTGCAGGTCGAGCTCACTGAGGTCCCTGCCCGTCAGCGCCTCGAGTTCCACCACCGAGCCGACGCACCTGAAGCCGTCTTCGCCGTCGGTCCACACGGGCAGCGGCGTACCCCAGAAGCGTTCGCGCGACAACGCCCAGTCGACGTTGTTTTCGAGCCAGTTGCCGAAGCGGCCATCCTTGATGTGCTCGGGAACCCAGTTGATCGTCTGGTTGAGCTCGGCCATGCGTTCGCGGAATTGCGAAGTGCGGATGTACCAGGCGTTTTTTGCGTAGTAGAGGATCGGGTCTTTGGTGCGCCAGCCGAACGGGTAACTGTGCGTGATGCGCTCGGAGCGGAACATCATGCCGCGCTCCTTGAGGATCCGGATGAGCGGTTTGTCCGCGTCTTTGAAGAACAGGCCCTTGACCGGTTCGACCTCATCGACGAAGTGACCGTCGAGGCCGACGCCATGCACGACAGGCAGCTCATTGGCCTGGCCGAACGCAAGATCGTCAACACCGTATGCCGGCGCGGTATGCACAATGCCGGTACCGCTTTCCGTGCTGACAAAGTCCGCAGAGAACACCTGGAAGGCGTTCGGCGCGTCGACGCTGATGTAGTCGAACAGCTGCTCGTAGCGCATGCCGACAAGTTCCTTGCCTCTGACCGTCCGGATGACCTCGTGCTCGATGTCCCTGAACACCGCCTCGCGCAGCACCTCGGCAACGATGAGTGTCTGCCCGCCTGACCGGCAGTAGCTGTAGTCGATGTCTTCGCCAACGGCGAGGGCGAGGTTGGAGGGCAGCGTCCACGGCGTCGTGGTCCAGACGAGAAAGTAGGTGTCGTCTTCGCCGGCAACCTTGAAACGCACCGTGATGGACGGGTCTTCCACATCCTGGTAGCCCTGCGCCAGCTCGTGCGACGACAGCGTCGCGCCGATGCGCGGATCGTAGGGGACGACTTTGTAGCCCTGGTAGATCAGGTCCTTGTCCCAGATCTCCTTGAGCAGGTACCAGACCGTTTCGATGTAGGCGTTATTGAGCGTGTAGTAGGCCTCGTCGAGATTGACCCAGAAACCCATGCGCTCGGTCATCTTCTCCCAGTCGCCGATGTAGGTCATGACCGACTCGCGGCACAACTTCGTGAACTCGGCGATGCCGACCTTCTCTTCGATCTCGGACTTGTCGTAAGTCTCGATGCGGCCTTCGTCGCTCAGGCGTTTCTCGACCTCGTGCTCGACCGGCAGGCCATGCGTATCCCAACCCGCCTTGCGAGGAACGTGATAACCGCGCATCGTTTTGTAACGCGGAAAGATGTCCTTGAACGAGCGTGCGAGCACGTGGTGAATACCGGGCTTACCATTCGCGGTGGGCGGACCCTCATTGAAGCTGAACTGCGGGCCATCCTGCGTCGCATCGATGGTTTTCTGGAACACGTCATGTTCACGCCAGAACGCCAGCACCTCTTCCTCGAGAGCCGGCCCGTTGTAGCGCCCCTGTACTTCCTTAAACGTCACACTAATTCCTCTGCATACAAAAACGCCCCGGTAATTAGGTACCGGACACCCTATTTCTCGTTCAATACGGTGTCCGGTACCTAATTACCAGGGCGATCGAGTTCATCGCGGTACCACCCGGTTTCGCAGCTCGCGCCGCCTCATGAGCCCAAGGGCTCGACGTCCGTCTCGTGGACCAATCGGCCAGCCTTACTTACGGTGCTTTCGGGTGGCGACTCCGGGGTGATATTCGGCAGGTTCGGGCCCGGAGCTCTCACTATCCTCCGGTCGCTTTGGCCTGAATGGACTGCGTACTCGTCCCCATCGGCGTCCTGCGTGGGAAATTAGCCTCTGGGTGCCTAAAAAACAAGCGAAATATGGCAATGCCGCGCAATACCCAGCGCCTGAGACTAACTGCCAGCAACGACGGCGTTAACGCGAGCCGCGCACGAGGCGGAAGAACCACGCAATGAACACGGCGAATGCTGCGGCACCAGCCAGCATGGCGATCACTTCCGAGCCCAGCCATTCGGTGCCGATGCCGTCGGGACGTGCGCTCTTCGCCACGGCAACCAACGCGATGCCAACGCCGAGCAGACCTTCGCCACCGACGAAGCCGCTGCCGAGAAGGACGCCACGCTCGCGGCGATCGGCCGCTTCATTGTCGTCTTTCGCCTTGCGCTCCATGAACAGACGGATCAGGCCACCCACGAAGATCGGCGTCATGGTCGAAACGGGCAAGTAGACACCGACCGCGAAAGGCAGTGACGGTATGCGAGCAAGTTCACAGGCTACTGCGATGCCCGCGCCAATCGCGACGAGGGCCCAGGGCAGGTTCTGGTCCAGTACGCCGTCGATCACCAACTTCATCAGTGTCGCCTGCGGTGCCGGCAATTCCGTGCTGCCGAAGCCGAAGCCTTTGCCGAGCGCCAGCACGGTGAGACACACGAACACGGCAGACGTCAGTACGCCGATCAGTTCGGCGGTCTGCTGCTTGCGGGGCGTCGCACCGAGCAGGAACCCGGTCTTGAGGTCCTGGGAAGTGTCGCCCGATATCGATGCTGCAATTGCAACCACGCACCCCACGGTCAGTGCGGCGGCCTTGCCCATCGTGTCGGTCCAGCCGAACAACAGGAAGATCGATGCCGTGCCCAGCAGCGCGGCAATCGTCATGCCGCTCGTCGGGTTACTTGTCACACCGACAAGTCCTACGATGCGCGATGCCACTGTGACGAAGAAAAACGCGAAGACCACCACGCAGATGGCGGCAGCGGCACGAATGCCGGTCCCACCGACCGGGCCGAATACCTGCGGCACGAGTACGAGCACAGCCGCGACCGCCAACACGCCTATGCCGACGAGGCGCAACGGCAGATCGGAGGCAGTACGCTCCACGGCAACCTGGCCCTGGTCGCTGCCCATACGCTCGGTCAGTTCAGCGGAGCCGATCTTGAAGCTGCTCACCATCACCGGAATGCTGCGTATCAACGTGATGATGCCTGCTGTTGCTACTGCACCCGCACCGATGTAGCGCACGTAGCG
>JAOUNK010000273.1 GCA_029881015.1 Gammaproteobacteria bacterium
CCTCTTCAAAATAAAAGACTCCCACCGCGACCGGCGAACTTTTTCCGCCTTCCTCAGATCGAGGATGCAAGGATTCGTAAGCCATAAAGACATCATCGATAGACTCAGCGAACTCTGTAATTCTATCCTTGGTGATTCGCCTTAGCTGACCAGACTCGGAGTTATCAAGCGCTGTGGTATGCGCGATACGACTTGCCCACTTAGGCTCAGGTGAATTCGGGTCCGTGTTATGAACAACATTACTCATGTAAGCGTACGCACCATGGACCAGCATCGTAATGAGCCGTTGATGATCACTGTCCGGCCTTACCGCCCTGGAAAGAACACTAAGATTGCCTTTTTCGTCTTGTGAAATGACACCGACTCGAAGCATCTCTGTCCGCATTGCGCCCCCAGGCACATCTCCGCCGTACCTTCTTACCAAACCGCAAAAGGATATGTCTCCACCATTGAACGGAAGACACAATGGTTCGCCATTGCTATTCGTATACTCGGGTTGAGCGTGCCAATGATGTAGTACGTCGGAAATCGGTGTTGTCTTAACCGCAATCGAGCGTTCACCCTTAGCGATAAGATCCCGAATGCGCTTGACTTCTTTTCGCGTCAGCCCCGTCATCACGGCAACTCGCGAAATATTTGTCGGTCGCCCTCGCAAGCCAAAATCCGATGATGCAATGTCTACGAATGCTGTCTTGAGTAACTCTGAAAACTCTCGATAACTGACACTGTATCGAAGCAATATTCGGACTATTGGACGCAAGATGAGAAGGAAAGCGTCCATGACTTGTTGTTTTAGTTTTTCTTGCATGGGGCGCAATATATTGATCAGAAACGTGAATCGCCAGAGAAATCACGAACATGGGAAAAATCGCCCAAGTCTTGACATGGCTTGCCGACTGCCACCACATCTGTAACTGGGCAAATCACCTGGAAACACGATGCCAGGTTTGGCGGTGCGTCAGAAAAGGGCTCGCGGCTTACGGCTTGAGCAGGGCCCTGAGTCCATCGAGATCGAGGACCTCGACCTCAAGCTGCTGAGCCTTCGTGAGCTTCGATCCCGCCTTCTCACCTGCCAACAGATAGCTGGTCTTCCTGGACACGGTACCGGTCACCTTGCCGCCGTTCTTTTGGATCAGCGCCTTCGCTTCGTCTCGCGTTATCCCCGGTAAGGTGCCGGTGATGACAAACGTCTTTCCTGTAAACGGGCCTTCTTCCGCAACCATCGACGGGTCCGTGTCCTGCCAATGCACCCCGTGATCCTGAAGCTGCCGAATCACTTCGAGATTGTGCTCTTCACGCAGAAACTCGCGAATACGTTTTGCCACGATCGGACCGACATCGGGTACCTTCACCAATTCCTCTGCACCTGCTTCCAGGATTGCAGGCAGGTTGCCGAAGTACGAAGCCAGGTTATGGGCCGTTGCCTCGCCAACCTCTCGAATACCGAGCGCGTACAAGAACCTCGACAGCGACGTCGCCTTACTCGCCTCGATCGCACGGACCAGGTTCTCGGCGGACTTCTCCCCCATGCGCTCCCGCTCGGCGAGTTCTTCCTTTGACAGTTCGAAAATATCCGACGGGCTCTTAATGCGATTTTCCTCGACGAATTGCTCGATTAGTCTTGCGCCAAGGCCCTCGATATCCATTGCTCGCCTCGACACAAAGTGCTTCAGAGCCTCTGTTCTTTGTGCCTTACAGAACAAGCCACCCGTGCAGCGAGCAACCGCTTCGCCGTCCTCCCGGACGACATGAGAATCACAAACGGGGCACCGCTTCGGCAGACTTACGGGCTTCGTCTTCCTGGGTCGCCGGCTCGTCACAACACTGACGACTTCCGGTATTACGTCGCCAGCACGGCGAACAATGACGGTATCCCCTACCCGGACATCCTTTCGATGCAGTTCATCGATATTGTGCAAGGTGGCGTTGCTGACGGTAACGCCGCCAACAAAGACAGGCTCGAGTCTGGCGACCGGGGTAACGGCGCCCGTACGCCCGACCTGGAACTCGACATCGACAACAGTGGTTAGCTCTTCCTGGGCGGGGAACTTGTGGGCGACCGCCCATCTCGGCGCGCGGGCGACAAACCCCAGTTCACGTTGCATGGCAAGGCTGTCGACCTTGTAGACAACGCCATCAATATCGTAACCCAGGGAATCCCGCTTCTTTCCTATCGCCTCGTAATACGCGAGGCAACCGTCAACGCCCCTTACAACGCCACGCTCAGGGCAGGTCTTTAAACCCCAAGCCTGCAATTGCTCGATAATCTCGCTGTGGCGGTCGGGCAGATTGCCACCTTCGACCAGACCGACCGAGTACACATACATGTCGAGCGGACGCTCCGCGGTTAGCTTGGGATCAAGTTGCCGCAGACTTCCAGCCGCGGCATTGCGCGGGTTTACAAAGGTTTTCTCGCCGGCCGCCCGCGCCTGCTTGTTGTAGGCCTCAAACCCGGCACGCGGCATGAACACTTCGCCGCGGACCTCCAGCGCTTCGGGGTAGCCATTCCCCAATAGCCTCAATGGTATGGACTCAATGGTTCGCACATTGTGAGTAATGTCCTCTCCGGTTGTGCCATCGCCTCTCGTCGCCGCTCGAACCAGGATACCGTGCTCGTAAAGCAGGCTTACCGCGGCGCCGTCGAGTTTCGGTTCGGCCGCGTACTGCAGATCGAGAGCCCCATCTTCAAATTCGAGTTTCTCGGCCACGCGCCTGTGAAACTCGCGCAACTCATCCTCGGAAAAAACGTTGTCCAGCGACAGCATGGGTAACCGGTGTCGCACAGACTTCAATGCTTCGCTCGGTTCCGCCCCGACTCGCTGCGTTGGTGAATCGACGGTTACGAGGTCGGGATATTGCTTCTCGAGATCCTGCAGCTCGCGCATGAGCCGGTCGTATTCCGCATCGGGAATCTCGATATCATCGAGTGTGTGGTATCGGTAGTTGTGATACCGAATCTCATCACGAAGTGACTCGACTCTAGCCCGGATTGTTGCCGACGCTCCCATGAAATCCAGACAAGCCGCCTCAAACGTGCATGGCGCTGTGCTGGTATTGAATGATCTCTTCGCGCATGTAGCGCTCGCGCTGGATACTGAGCGTGCTGCCGGACTCGTCCAGCAGCTCTCCGTCCAGGGACTGGGTAAGTGCACGTGCCGCGGCCATCATGAGGTCGAAACTCTCGACACTGTCGACCGGCCCGGGCAGGACCATGAACAGGCTGATCCCGGGTATCTCCTGGTCCTTGATGTTCGCGAGATCAAAACTGCCGGGCTCCACCAGGCTGGCAGCGCTGAATATAGTGCGTGATTCGTCGTTGCCGTCGTAACGGTGAAAGATGCCGAACTTCCCATGACGAAGTCCGATGCCGCGCATGCTGAGAATCAGTTCGTCGCCCGGAAACGGTTTCTTGTCCCGCCCGACAAGACGCAGCGTCACAATCTTCTGCGGAGCTTCCGGGAGTGACGGTTCGGGCGGCTCATCGTCTGCGATTGCCGGAGACCCGTTCGGCTCATCCGCGTCGTCGCCCAATGTCGGCTCAACACGAATGCCCGGTGACTCAATGCGCTCAGCGTCAACCGGCTTGCTTTTCTCACGACGGCTGTAGACATAGACACCGGCGATTACCAGTAGCCCAAAGAACAACAGCAACCAACCAAAACCTTCCATTTCCACGACTCTGAATCGTCTTTAGCTTGCCGCCATCTTCACAGCTGCATCGAGGTCCACCGACACGAGTCGGGATACGCCCGGCTCCTGCATCGTGACACCGGAAAGCTGACGCGCAAGTTCCATCGTCACCTTGTTATGCGTGATAAAGATGAACTGTACCTTGTCCGACATCTCGCGAACGATATCGCAGAACCGTCCGACATTGGCATCATCAAGCGGCGCATCGACCTCGTCAAGCATACAGAACGGCGCTGGATTCAATTCAAAAATAGCGAATACGAGAGCCACGGCTGTCAATGCCTTCTCGCCACCAGACAGCAAATGAATGGTGCTGTTCCGCTTGCCTGGCGGACGCGCCATCACGGTGATACCCGTTGAGAGGAGATCGTCACCGGTCAATTCAAGATACGCATGACCACCACCGAACAGTTTCGGGAACAACTTCTGGAAGCCATCATTGATATTGTTATAGGTCTCACGGAAACGGGTTCGCGTCTCACGATCGATCTTGCGAATAGCACCTTCGAGCGTTGCCAGCGCATCGTTGAGATCCTTCAACTGCGAATCAAGATACTCCTTGCGCTCCGACTGCTCCTTGAACTCGTCGATAGCAGCAAGGTTGATCGGACCAAGCCGGTCGATGCGCGCGCGTAAATTCTCGAGCTTTTCCTCCCAGGAATCGACGCTGGCCGCCTCGTCCATCTCCTCGAGCAGGGTCTCGAACTGGAAATCGGTCCGCGCCAATTGCTCGGCAAAGCCCTCGCGGCGCACACGTAACTCCTGCACACTCATCTCAGCTTCGCTCACCTTCTGTCGGGCCGTATCAACAGCCTGGTCGATCTGCATGCGGGACTGATCGAGTTCGCGCAGCTCATGCTCAACCTTCTCGACTTTATGCCGGGAAGCAGCCAGCTCTTCTTCAACTTCCAACCGAGTCACGAGGAGCTTCTCAAGCGTCGCTTTGTTGTCGACTATCGGCGTCTCGCTGTTGCTCAATTGCTCGCGAATCTCGTTTTCACGCGAACGGAACTGCAGCAATTGCCGTTCCATGCGCTCGAGATTCTGC
>JAOUNK010000274.1 GCA_029881015.1 Gammaproteobacteria bacterium
TGATAGCGATTACAGCGCTGTAATCGCTATCAGTGAAGCGCAGGTAGGCGTTACCCATGCGATGCATCGGATGATCGACAGGAAACTGCCTGCCGAATTCCAGGATCGTGTCGAGGTCGCCGAACTCGATGAAAGCGCCCATAACGGCGAACTTGATCAAGGGATCGTCCGTCAGCGTCCGCGCGAGATACATCCAGGCGACCGCCTCATCGAGTCTGCCGAGGCCCATCAGCTCGTTCGACATGTACTGATAAGGCGTCGCCCAGTCAGGGAAGATATCCATGGCTTTGACGAGCAAGTGCAGCGCCTTTTCCGGTTTGCCCTGCATGACATAGAAGCCGGGGAGGTTTACGTACGGTATTCGATACAACGGATCGACGCGCATGGCCTTGTTCAGCAGTTCGACGGCCGTGTCGTAGTCTCCCTCGGTCTCCCGCAGCGACGAGAACCAGACATACGCATTGCTCAGGTTGGGATTCAGATGGATCGCGTGCTCGAAAGACTCGGCCGCTTCCATGTTGCCACTGCCAACCCGTGTGCCTGACCACTGGCTGTATTTCAACAATCCCTTGACCGCATGTGCTTCGGCGAGCTGATCGTCCAGCTCCAATGCCTTGTCGATCGCCGCGGATGCGAGGTCGTAGGCTTCGGATGGGTCGATCGAGCGGTGGTTGGTCAGCGTAACGAGGAGCGTCTCCGCAAGCCCGGCATAGGCCTGGGCGTAATCCGGGTCTATCTCGATTGCCCGGTTGAACTGGCGCCGGGCCTCCTGCAGCGTATCGAAGCGGCGCAAGTAAAGATTGTTGCGGCCGGCCGTGTAATACGACAGGGCTTCTATGCTCTTGGTCGGTATCACCGCGAGACGGAGTTCTTCCTCCGGTGTCAATGCCGCCTGCAGGGCGGCGGCGATTTGCGAGGAGATCTCACTCTGGATCGCAAACAGGTTCTGTGTTGTCAGTTCGTGATCGTAGCTGTCAGCCCAAAGGTGCTCGTCTGTTGCCGCGTCGATAAGCTGTACAGTAATCCTCACCTGGTTGCCCGATCGCTGCACAGCCCCCTCGACGATTGCCGTGACATCGAGTTCCGTGCCGATGTCGCGGAGGTTCTTGGTGGTGTCGCGATACTCATTGACCGAGGTGCGTGAAATTACGCGCAAGGATTCGATATCCGCGAGGCGGGTAAGCAGGTCGTCATGGATGCCGTCGGCAAAGAACTGGTTTTCGAGATCCGGGCTGCGGTTCGAGAACGGCAGGACCGCGACTGAAGGCGCCTCCGTTGCAGCGGTCCGCTGCTCGGCAACGTCCTGATCGCGAATGCCTGTCACATTGAGCGTAATCGATACGCCCAGCGCCAGGACGAGGAGGGCGATAATGATGGCATTCCACCTGCCACGTTTTTGCGGCACCTGCTCGCTGCGATCGATTTCGCTGTCGAGTTTCACGCCGTCCGGCGTAACTTCGAACACCCATGCGAGTACGAGGGACACCACGAAGCCCCCCAGGATGATCAGGACGTAAACCCGGAAAAACCATTCGGGCACGCCGAAGGTCGGCAGCAGGACAGAGCCGGCTTCGATCAGGATCCACGCGACCAGGGCGTACGTGGCTGCGAGCCGCAGCACGTTACGGCGCTTCAATTCAGTGAAAAACGATTCCATAGGCCGATTATCGCTTGATTTCGATGCTCGCAGGAATAGGCACGATGAAATAGTGAGACTGGCAAGAGCGGGTTTCGTTCGCCCGCAAGAAGCGTTTCTCGCCAATCGGTTGGCGGTCGGTAAATACGAATCGAATCAGACACTTGGATTTCTGGAAATCCGCGTGCCGGTGGCTCGTTTCCGCCTCTTGCCACTCATTCAACAAATCCTACGTGGTGAGCAGGAACGATTCCCGGTTAGCGGCGAAATATTCCTGGCAATACTCGTAGAACTTCCTTGTTACCCGCATCATCGGCGCATCGGTAGAGGTCATGAATGCGTACTCGTGTTTTACGTCAGGGCTGAATCGACGGAAGACGATGTCACTATTTGCGTACAGAAGTCCCAGCATCTCGTTGATGATCGCGATACCGGATCCACCTTTGGCAAAGGCGCAGGCCGTGCCCACGGTATGCGTCTCAATTCGTACATTCATGTCGACACCGGCGTTTTCGAAAGCATCGTCAATTTGCTGGCGAGACACGCGGCCCTTGCCGAGAAGTATCAATGGCTCACCGGCAAGGTCGGCGACATTGATGGTCTGGCGCGACGCGAGGCGATGGCCTCGCGGCAAAGCGCAGACAGTTCCGGAGCAGATCAGTGGCTTGCAAACGAGCCCCGGATGCTCGGCCGGCAGTTTAATGAAACCGCAGTCGACGGCCCTCAGGGCAACCATATCTCGCGCTATTTCGACACTCTCGGAGTCGAGGTTTACGCGTACGTTGGGATGTTGCTCGATGAACGCCGAGATCACCCGCGACAGGATGCCCTCGGCAAAACTCGGTGGAGACACGATCGTTAACTCACCAAAATCGGAATTGCGAAGGTTGCGCGCAAGATCGGATACGCGTTCGATACTCTGCAACGCGATGTCGACCTGTTGGTAGAAAGTCAGCGCCTCATCCGTCGGGATCAGGCGTCCCTTGCTGCGGTGGAAAAGCGAAAATCCGACCGCGTCCTCGAGCACGGCAAGCAGCCGGCTGACGGCCGGCTGCGTGAGCTTCAGGTGCTTGGCGGCCGCCGTTGCCGAGCCCTGATCGATAATGGTCCGGAAGCACTCCAGGCTTTTCAGGTTGGTATTAAAGGCGGCGTATTGATTTTTTCGCATCGCTGGTTGGTCGTTTCAGCCATTTGAGGGAACGATTAACTATAACAAATCCTTATAGGCTGATGATAATTATTAAACATATGGCATAACCTCCGAGGCCTCGCTAGACTCGATGAAAATGTGTGGGTACCGGTGCGAATGGCAATTGACGGACCGGTTTACGTCAGGGGAGAGTCACAGTGATCAATGTTTTCCAAGCAACTAAAGCCGTTTTGCTGACGCTGCTCGGCGCGCTTGCGGCACTTTATGGATTGCCGGCGGCGGCGCAAAGCGACGAGAGTGCCACAGTCGAAGAGGTCGTTGTCGTCGGTTCACGCATCAAGCGGCAGGACGAAGTATCGAACAGCGCGATCCAGACGCTGGACGAAGACGATCTGCGTATCGACGGTTCCTTGTCGATCGGCGAGACGCTGCAAACCTTGCCGTCCGTCGGCTCCAGTTTGAACTCCAATGGTTCGGCGGGCACCAGCCATGGATCGAGCAGTATCAATCTGCGCAACCTGGGAGAAAACCGCAGCCTTGTGCTTGTCAACGGGCATCGCTGGGTAAACGGTGCGGGTACCAGGGGCTTCCGCGACTTCGTCGACATGAACACGATCCCGCAAGCGATGATTCGACGTGTGGAAGTGTTGCAGGATGGCGCCACGGCGATCTACGGCGCCGACGCCATAGCCGGTGTGATCAACCTGCAGACGTACACGGACTTTGAAGGCCTCCGGGCCAAGGCCTACGTCGGGAGCAGCAGTGAAGGCGATCGAGACACCACCAACGTCGACGTACTGTTCGGCCGCAACTTCGGCGCGACCAACCTGATGTTCGCTGTAACCTACGTCGACCAGGATCCGATCTATACCCAGGATCGTTCACTGACGGCGATTCCGCTCAACGGCCTGGCCGTTGGCACGCCGGAAGGCTTGTTTCGTGAAGCGGGCCTTGCCGCTGTCGTCGGGTTTACACCACCCACCGCAGGCATCACCCGCGATCCAGGTACCGACGGCAGTGTAATTGGCAATTGGCGCGCGGTCGATACAGCGACCGACAGGTTCAATCGCTATGCCAACAACTACGTCACAGGGCCGCTGGAACGCACGTCACTGTTCCTGCAAAGCACCACGGAACTGAGCGACACGATGTCGCTGACCGTCGAAGCGCTCTACAACGAACGCAAATCGGATCAGCTTTTCTCGGCCGCGCTGTCCGTTGTTCGCGGTGGCAGCCGCGGTTTTGTAATCGCAAACGATCCCGCCGTGAATCCCTTCGGTATCGAGTTCTCGGGCTCGGACTTCCGTCACGACAGTTTCATGGTAGAGAACGGGCAGCGCGATAACGTGCAGGACGTCGAGACGATGCGCATCGGCGTCGGACTTGACGGCGAGTTCAGCAACGGCTGGAGCTGGGACGCTTTCCTGTCATACGCCGAAAACGAGGCGACCTTTACGTCGGTTAACCAGGTCGATCTCGATCGACTGGCGCTCGGCCTGCTGAATTGCGATACGAGTGGCATAGCGGGCGATGTCTCCGACATCGCCGCAGGCTGCGTGCCGGTAAATCTGTTCAATACGCTAACGCCGGCGATGGTCGACTACATTAACTTTACCGGTCGTGACGTCAACAAGGCGGAGCAGACCGACTTCACGTTCAACGTCACCGGCGACCTTTACGAGATGCCTGCCGGCTTTCTGGCTTTTGCCGCGGGCGTCGAGCATCGCAAGGAAGCGGGCCTGGATAGGCCGGACGCCAATATCAACGCCGCCCCGCGAATCAACACGTATCGAGCAACTACGTCGGCTCCGCGTGACGGTACCGACGCCGATTACGACCTCAATGAACTGTACGTGGAATTCAGTGTGCCGCTGCTTGCAGACCAGCCCGGAGCGCAGAGCCTGGTGCTGGATCTGGCCGCGCGCTATTCCGACTA
>JAOUNK010000275.1 GCA_029881015.1 Gammaproteobacteria bacterium
AAGGGCACTCTAGCGACCCAAAATGAATCAAAGCCAATTCGAAACCATTGTTGCTGAGGCAATCGACAGCCTGCCGGACTGGGTTCATGAGAGCCTGGACAATATCGAGGTGTTGGTTGTCGAGGAGCCCGACATGGAGCTGGATCCCGAAGGGGAGCGCCCGCTGGGTCTGTACATGGGTCTGCCGCTGCCCGAACGCGGCGCCGACTATGCCGGCGAACTGCCTGATGTCGTTTACATCTTCCGACGCCCACACCTGGAACTGGACCTTCCGCCCGATGAACTCCGCCGCGAAATCGCCAGGACGCTGATTCACGAAATCGCGCACCATTTCGGCATCGATGACGATCGTCTCGAAGAACTCGGTTGGGGATAGTTCACAATCGTCAGGTGGTGCGTTTCCGAGGGAATCCCGCTAACTTATTGCGCGGACCGGCTGTCGCCGCGAACCCCAGGTACCGGGTTCATCGTCGAAAACTCCTGCAACTACGGCACCGCAGTTCTTGCAGACAGATGTGGCACCAGCGCGCGCCAGGTTCCAGGTCGATAACTCGTACCCGTCTCTGCCGATCAGCATCTCGCCGCATCCATGACAGTAGGTGCTGGAGCCCTTGAAGTCGCGAACGTTTCCCGTGTACACGTAACGCAGCCCGCCCTTGAGTGCGATCTTGCGCGAGCGGATCAGCGTATCCTTTGGCGTGCTCGGCGTGGCCATCATCTTCCAGTCGGGATGAAACGCGGTGAAATGCAATGGTATGTCCGCACCCAGCTGCTCCATGATCCACTGTGTCATCGCCTCAATTTCCGCCTCGGAGTCGTTCTCACCAGGAATCAGCAGTGTTGTGAGTTCGAACCAGATGTCGGTTTCATTCTTAAGGTACAGCAGTGTGTCGAGTACAGGCTGCAGGTGCCCGCCGCAGACTTTCCGATAGAAGCGATCAGTGAACGCTTTGAGATCGACATTGGCCGCGTCCATGAAGTGAAAAAACTCCTCGCGCGCCTGCTCGGTGATGTAACCGGCGGTAACGGCAACGTTCTTGATGCCTTGCTCACGACATGCCTCCGCGACATCAACCGCGTACTCGAGAAAAATCACGGGATCGTTGTAGGTATACGCGACGCTGCAACTCCTGGTCCTGATAGCAGTGTTGGCAATAGACTGCGGCGTCGCGCGCGCCTGCAGCCGATCGAACTCACGCGACTTCGAGATATCCCAGTTCTGACAGAACTTGCAGGCGAGGTTGCAACCGGCTGTACCGAATGACAGCACGGGCGTGCCCGGCAAAAAATGATTGAGTGGCTTCTTCTCGATCGGATCGATGCAGAAGCCGCTCGAGCGGCCGTAGGTGGTCAGGACGATCTCGTCATCGCTTCTGCCGCGCACGAAACACAGGCCGCGCTGGCCGACACGTAACCTGCAATAACGCGGACACAGGTCGCACTGCAGCCGACCATCGTTGAGTCGGTGCCAGTAACGGCCGGAAGTGCCGGAAATTTCGCGTATTTTCGCCATGAATCCTGACTACAGCATATGGGGGCTCTGCAGCGCTCTATCAATACCGGGACTCGTAGACCTACCTATATGTTCTGGGAATCAGGGGTCTACAATAGATTCTACGTGGATCAGGAGCGAAGCTATGACCTTGATCCGGACACCTGCCGTCGCCGGTCAGTTCTACCCCGACAATTCCGGAGAGTTGAGCGCGACCGTAGCGACGCTGCTTGGGGAGGCGCAGGGTCGCGACACCCCTGCGCCCAAGGCCCTTATCGTGCCGCATGCCGGGTATGTCTATTCAGGCCCCGTGGCCGCCACTGCTTACGCCCGGCTACAGCCGTATCGCGAACAGTATCAACGAGTGATCCTGATGGGTCCCTGCCACCGCATGCCTGTACACGGCCTGGCGCTGAGCAGCGCCGATGCGTATCGCACGCCCATGGGCGACGTGCCACTCGACAAGACGGCGATTGCCAGCCTGGATTGCCCCGGCGTGCAGATCTTTGATGAGTCGCATAAGTACGAGCACAGCCTCGAGGTGCACCTGCCGTTTCTACAGGCACTGCTGGGAGACTTTTCCGTCGTTCCCGTAGTTGTAGGCGATGCGCAACCTGAACAGGTGTCGCAGGTGCTCGACGCGCTGTGGGGCGGGCCGGAAACCCTGATCGTGATCAGTTCGGACCTGAGCCATTACCTGAAATACGATGAGGCCCGCGCAATAGATGCGGTGACCTGCCGGGCTATCGAAAACCTCGATGCCGGGCAGATAAACCACGATATGGCCTGCGGTGCGACGCCGGTTGCTGGGCTGCTTATTGCCGCAAAACGCCGTGGTATGAAAGTGACAACACTCGACCTGAGAAATTCCGCGGATACGACGGGTGATAAACGCCTCGTCGTGGGATACGGCGCATGGATGTTTGATTAAATGAAGATGCTGACGTACCTGTTGTTGTTCATAGCCATCGCTGCTGCCGCGGAAGAGGCCGACTACGCGGCCGCGCGAGCCGCGATGGTTGAAGAGCTGAGGCTTTACGCGCAATTCGTGGACGATCCGGACGAAGCGAGGGTCAGTGATGCCGTGATGGCATCATTGAGTACCGTGAAACGCCACGAGCTCGTGCCGCCACCGCAGAAACGCTTTGCGTACGAGAACCGACCGCTGCCGATCGGGTATGGCCAGACGATTTCGCAACCCTATATCGTTGCGCTCATGACGGAGCTCATCGAGCCCGATGCCGATGACGTCGTTCTCGAAGTGGGTACCGGTTCGGGATACCAGGCGGCGGTCCTCGCCGAACTCGTCGACCATGTCTACAGCATCGAGATAATCGCCGCACTTGCCACCCGAGCGAAGTCGGACCTTGCCAGGCTTGGCTATAAGAACATTACGACCCGGCTCGGCGACGGCTATTACGGCTGGGAAGAGTACGGACCGTTCGACGCGATCGTTGTCACGGCTGCGGCCAGCCACGTGCCGCCGCCTCTGATTGAACAGCTGAAACCAGGCGGCAGAATGGTCATCCCGGTCGGCAGCCGCTTCATGACGCAAACTTTGTTGTTGCTCGAAAAGACGGAAAAGGGAGAGATCATCACCCGGCAATTCGGCGCCGTCCGATTCGTGCCGTTGACCGGCGAGCACTAGGCGCGTCGCCGTGCGCCGGCTGTTACCTGCAACGCTGCTTGTTTCCGCAGGGGCTATTGGCTACGAACTGTTGTTGATGCGCGTCCTGTCCATCGTGCAGTGGCATCACTTTGCGTACATGATCATCAGCCTTGCGTTGCTTGGCTATGGCGCGAGTGGCACCTGCATAGCGATTTTCAGATCTCGACTAGAGGCCAGATTCGAGGCCGCCTTCGCGGCCAGTGCGCTGCTTTTCAGTATTTCGATGGTCGCGTGCTTCGCGCTTGCTCAGCGTGTGCCCTTCAACGCGCTCGAGGTCGTCTGGGACGCAAGGCAATTCCTGAATCTGAGCCTGATCTACCTGGTTTTCTTCGTGCCGTTCTTCTTCGCCGCCTCCTGTATTGGCCTGGCCTTTACCTGCAGGCGTCGCGACATCAGTCGCATCTACTTCTTCGATCTTCTTGGCGCGGGGCTCGGCGCCGTTCTGATTATCGGCACGCTGTTCGCGCTAGTACCCCAGGATGCACTCCTCGCGCTGATGACGCTGCCGCTCGTCGCGTCGGTCATCATGAGCACGCGGTCCTCGGCGCGCGCGTCGCTGATGGCTGTACAGCTTGTCTGGCTCGGGTTACTGGTCAGTGGCATTGTGCAAGACCAGCTTGCTCTGCGTGTCTCGGAGTACAAGGGGCTCAGTCAGGCGCTGCAGGTGATCGACAGCCGGATACTGGAGGTATCGTCCAGTCCGCTGGGACTACTCACCGTCGTCGAGAGCCCGACAGTACCGATTCGGCATGCGCCGGGTCTGAGTTTCAACACTCAACACATCCCGCCTGAGCAGCTTGCCGTGTTTACAGACGCTGATGGCATGAGTGCACTCACACGCTTCGATGGCGACCTGAACTCGCTGGCCTACCTGGGCGATATCACCGCTGCCTTACCCTATGCGCTGCTCAAAGAGCCTGACGTCCTCGTTCTCGGTGCCGGCGCTGGCAGCGACGTGCTGCTGGCGTTGTATCACGGGGCGAACCACGTCGACGCGGTGGAGCTCAATCCGCGCATGACTGAACTGGTTGGTGAAACGTACGCGGGCTTCGCAGGCTTTGTCTACGAGGATCCGCGCGTAACCGTGCACACCAGTGAGGCACGCGGCTTCGTCGCAAGAAGCAATAGCCAATATGACCTGATTCACATCGGCCTGCTCGATTCCTTCGGTGCATCCGGTGCCGGCGTTCATGCGCAAAGTGAAAGTTATATCTATACGGTGGAGGCGATCCGCGAATACCTCACACACACGACGTCCGGAGGTATGCTCGCCATCACGCGCTGGTTGAAGTCGCCGCCGCGCGACGGCCTGAAACTCGTGGCAACCGCGATTGATGCTCTGCGCACGACGGGAGTAAGCGAACCCGGGGATCGGCTCGCCGTTATTCGTAGTTGGAACACGGTCACGTTGCTCGTCAAGAATGGCGTGTTCACGTCCCACGAAATCGAGGCGCTGCAGGAATTCGCACAGGCGCGTTCATTCGACACAGCCTGGTTTCCCGGCATTCAGGCGGGCGATCCGAATCGC
>JAOUNK010000276.1 GCA_029881015.1 Gammaproteobacteria bacterium
GGGGCGGAGTACCGGAGGGTCGCACCGGTCTCCGCGGGCTCCATCCAGCTGAGCACGAGTTGTCCATCAAAGCCCGTGGAAAAGCGCGGTCCGGCAACCTCCCCGCTGGCCGGCATTGCCACGACCGCAGGCGCGCCGAAAACCGGGCTCCCGGTCTTTGCACAGGCGCCTGGAAAGGTGAGGATGACGAGACAAGCAACCGCGGATTTGATGCGCATCGGGCCATTATGCAAAGGCCGGTAACGTATGTATACTGCGCGCCTGCTCGCCGGTGTAGTATCTTACGCTGCACCAATTGATCACCGAGGCTAGGTGGCAGAGTGGTTATGCAGCGGCCTGCAAAGCCGTGGACGCCGGTTCGATTCCGACCCTAGCCTCCATTCTTTCCTCTTGCCCGGGTGGCGGAATTGGTAGACGCAGCGGACTTAAAATCCGCTGTCCGAAAGGACGTGCCGGTTCGAGTCCGGCCCCGGGCACCACACCTTCGGAATCCGACCTGTTTCACAGGCAAAACCACGACTGGTTAACAGTTTTGACATAACGATGTTGTGTTCGCTGGCCATGGCGCTCCCGCGATGCCAAAACAGTGCTTCGTTTTCGGAGAGCTGTCATGGCTGCCAGCGTAAAAAACAACGTGAGTTACCGACTGCTGAATCGTCTCAGCAATCTCGTGATCTGCAGTAGCTGCCTGCGTGCGGGCATCGTTACGCCCGTGCCACAGATCATCTCGGGTCGCCATTCGCTGACGAACGAGTGTGCAGAATGTCGCGCGAAGCATCCCGAGCGCTTGGGTCATCGCCACAAGCTTGCCAAGCTCCTGCCCATCAGTCGCTGAGCGCACGCCACGAGTGATGCATCGTCCACTGGACGGTGCGACAATGTTCGCCCATGGCCAAACTGTATTTCTATTACTCCTCGATGAACGCAGGCAAGTCCACGAACCTGCTGCAGTCCAGTTACAACTACAAAGAGCGCGGCATGCGTACCATGGTGCTTGCCCCGGCGTTCGACGATCGCTACGGTGAAGGCAAGGTCACTTCGCGTATCGGGATAGAGACCGACGCGATCACGTTTTCCAGTGACACAAACCTGTTCGACCTGGTTACTGCCGCAGTCGAAGAAGGTCCCGTGCATTGCGTGCTCGTCGACGAGGCCCAGTTCCTGACGCGCGACCAGGTGTTCCAGCTCAGCGAGCTGACCGATCGCCTGAATATCCCGGTGCTCGCCTATGGCCTGCGTACGGATTTCCAGGGCGAGCCGTTCGAAGGCAGCAAGTACCTGCTCGCGTGGGCCGACAACCTCAAGGAGCTCAAGGCGATCTGTGACTGCGGTCGCAAGGCGACGATGGTGTTGCGCCTCGATGAGAACGGTAACGCCGTTACCGAGGGTTCGCAGGTGGAGATTGGCGGCAATGATCGCTATGTCTCGATGTGCCGCAAGCACTTCAAGGATGCGTTCTTCGAGTGAGTTTTCTCAGGTTTTCAGCGTAGGCAGGTTCTCGCTGGCCGCCGGCAACAACTCGGTGTTTTCCTGCGCCAGCAGGTTTCGCATATCCTCGAGTGTCTTCATGATCGCCGTATCGGCGAATTCTTCCCCTCTGAGTTCGCCACGGGTCGTGGCAAACGGATCGCTGAACTTGATTCGATGGTGACCGATCGTAATGACGTCGTCGTGCAGCAGTACGTGATTGGACACGCGCTTGGAGTTCACAAACGTGCCGTTGGTGCTGTTGAGATCCATCAGGAAGGTTGTGCCGCCATGGCGCACCAGCAACGCATGGTGGCGACTGATGAAACGGCTGCCGATTGCAATGTCGTTGTGGTCCGAACGACCGACCAGGATCCGCGTCTTTTCCATGGTCAGGTCCTGGATCACGCTGCCGTTATTCGTGACGATGAGTTGCGGTGGCGCCGCGGGCAGTGACGCAGCGGGCTGCGCGAGCATCTCGGCGCTTTCGTCCCAGGTGCCCTTGGGCAGGACGGGGTGCTCGATATTCTTGGTGGCGACGGGCAGGCTGTCCGTCTTTGCCAGGGCCAACAGTGCAATCCGGTCGATAATGCCCGGCCAGCCGCCCGACGCCCGCCAGAGTTCGTCGCACGTCGCTCTGGGAAAGATGAAGGCCGGAAATTCTGCGCCCGCCGCGATGAGCTTTTCGTGGAGGTAGTTGCTGGCTTCGTCCTGCGTCATCGGGCGCAGGTGAAAGTCATGCAGAATCCGTTTCGCCATCGGTTCCATCGCCGGGGCGTCCATGATGGGTCTCAGGGAGCGGTCACTGACCAGTACAATCTTGAGTGCGCTGGTCTGGCGCACGCGTAGCGCGGCCAGTTCGCAAAGGACACGCAGGGCGCTGGGATTCAGCTCGTGAGCGTTTTCGACAATCAGGAGCGGCGGCTTGTCGGATGCGGCCTGTTGCAGCGCAAACACGCGCACGAGCCCCAGCAACTCGTTGGCGGAACAGAGGTCGATCTCGTAGCCGAACTGTCGCAGCATGGCGAGCAGCAGGTTGGTCGTGTTGAGCCGGTTGCCGTCGACCAGGGCGACCGCGCAATCCTGTTCGATCGAGTCGATGAAACTGTGGATGAGAATCGATTTGCCGGACAGCGCAGGACTCTGCAGCAGGGATAGCCCGGTGGGGTGCTCAAGGGTTTCCTTCAGCACATCCAGTGCCGCACGCTGCGATTGATACGTTATTACCGCCAGCGGTTTCCCGTGCGTTGGGAAGGGTTGTTCAAGCAGGCCTGCCGCCGCTAGATCCATAGGTATAAACTCGCAATCGTTATGTTGCGCAAATATTGGTATTGTCCGGTTCCGGTCGTTTTGTGATTGAGCACTCGACCGGGCCGATCAGTCTACGGTCGGCTTCAGGTTATTGTAAACGTGAATTTGGTGACTCCTTGTGCATCAAGGAGCCGCACACGATTGTTTGAAGCAACATGAAATAATCGTTTTAATTAACTGATTAACAAGGATGGTTTTCCGTGATCCACAAAGCGTCTCCGACAAGCGACAGAGCGTAAGGCATTGACTCATAAGTTAACGGGCGACAACCTGACCTTGATCCGTGGTGAGCGCTGTCTTTTCGAGCGTCTTTCGTTTGCGCTCGAGAGTGGCAGCCTGCTGATTCTCGAGGGACGCAACGGTTGCGGAAAGACGAGCCTGATGCGCGCCATCGCCGGCATGCTGAGCCTTGAGACCGGCCACATCTACTGGGATGACACGCCGGTTGAGAAGCAACGGCAGATCTTCCACGGCTCGCTCGTTTGGCTCGCGCACCGTACCGGCCTCAAGGGTGACCTGACGCTGGTCGAGAATCTCGGCTTCGAGCGGTCGCTGCGCACGCAATCGGGGAGGGACGTCGAGGAGGTCTATGAGCGGCTCGGGATATCCCGGCTCAAGAAGCTCGTCCTGCGATCGCTGTCGGCCGGCCAGCAGCGCCGGGTCGCGCTGGCCCGCATGCTGCTTGCCGACGTACCGCTCTGGCTGTTGGACGAGCCGTTTACCAACCTCGACCGCGAAGGGCGCAAGCTCGTCATGGAGCTGGTTGAGGAACACCTGGCAGAGGGTGGCCTGTGCGTCATGGCCGCGCACCAGGATGTCGAGATCAATGCACCGGTTACCAAGGTGCAGATCCAGTGAACCAGGGCGAAATGACCGATTCCCAGCGAGAAATTCCCGGCCTCTTTAGTGGGCTGGTCGCGACCGCGAGGCGCGACCTGCTGCTCGCCTGGAAGCGTCCCGGGGACGTCCTGAACCCCCTGTTCTTCTTCGCGATGGTCTGCACGCTGTTTCCCCTGGCCATCGGGCCGAGCGCGGAACAGCTCGAGTTCAGCGGGCCCGGCGTCCTCTGGGTGGCGGCCTTGCTCTCCACCCTGTTGTCGCTCAACTCGCTGTTCCTCTCGGATTACGAAGACGGCAGCCTCGACCAGTTGCTCGTCAGCCCGCAGCCGCTACCGGTACTGGTGCTGGGCAAGACGCTGGCGCACTGGCTGACCAGCGGTGTGCCGCTCGTCTTTGTGTCGCCGATCCTGGCCATTACGTACCGCATGCCGTTATCCGTCGTCACCGTCATGATGCTGACGCTCGTACTCGGCACGATCAGCCTGAGCCTGCTCGGTTCGATCGGTGCTGCGCTGACCGTCGGCCTGCACCGTGGCACGGCCTTGCTCAGCCTGCTCATTCTGCCGCTGGCCATGCCGGTGATGCTGCTGGGCGCAAATGCAGTGGCACTCGCCGCCAATAACGATGTCTACACCACCGGTATCTGGGCGCTCGCCGCCTATGCGATCGGTTCATTGAGCCTTGCACCTTATGCAACGGCCGCCGCACTAAGAATCAGTAACGAGTAGAATCCGCCTATGTGGAAATGGTTTCATCAGCTGGCTTCACCGCCACACTTCTATCGAATATCCGCCATCCTGTCGCCGTGGCTCATGGTGCCGGGCCTCATCCTGATCGCCTATGGCGTGTACGCGGGGCTGTTCCTGGCACCCATGGATTATCAACAGGGCGATGCATTTCGCATTATCTATGTCCATGTGCCGTCGGCGTACCTGTCGATAATGGCCTACATGATCATGGCGACGGCCGGGGGTATCGGGCTCATCTGGCGCATCAAGCTGTCGCACGCCGTGGCCGCCGCCGCCGCACCCCTGGGGGCCGCGTTTACCTTCCTTGCCCTTTGC
>JAOUNK010000277.1 GCA_029881015.1 Gammaproteobacteria bacterium
CGACATCAAGCTTGAAGATGGAGCGGTCATCAAGGGCGATCTTGTCGTCGAGAAGCCGAACAACTGGAAATGGGGTAAGGACAAGAGTCGCAAACCACGTATCGTCATCGGCCCGGGATCGCGAGTCGAAGGCACGATCAGGCTCGAGCGTGAGGTGGAGTTGTTCATCTCTGAGACGGCCGAGGTTGGCGGGGTGTCCGGTGAGATGAGCCTCGACGACGCAGTACGCTTCAGCGGCGAGCGCCCCTGATATCACGTAGAATGGTGGCCGTGCAAACGGCAGCCAGGCAATTACCGCTTTTTGCGGAGGTCGAAGAGCCCGACCCCGTGTCGGGCTTTTCTGTGCGCGAGAGTGCGCGGGCCAAGCGCCTTTCGATCAAGGTCTTTCCTCGCGGGCGTGTCGAAGTTGTCGTCCCGAAACGGACGCGACCTGCCGACGTACGTGAGTTCGTCGAAGCTCATCATGACTGGATTCGCCGGGCGCGCGCCTCGTTTGCCGTCGAGCATCCGCCGGAGCCCTTTGGACTGCCTGTCAGTGTCGAGTTGCCGGGCATCGAGCGCCGCTTCTGCGTGCGTTACGAACGCGCGGATGGCAGCAAGACCGCGCGCTATCGTGTCCGTGGGAATACGGTCATCCTGTCCGGCCGTTCCGATGACGAAACACAATGTGTGCTCGCATTGAAGCGCTGGCTTGTCGCGCTTGGCAAGAAGGAAATGCTACCGCGGCTGCGCGCGCTCTCCTCGGAGACCGGGAACGCGTTCAAGGCCATGCACGTGCGCGGTCAACGGACGTGCTGGGGCAGCCACTCGAGCACCGGCACGATCAGCCTGAATTACTGCCTCATGTTCCTGGACCCGCAGCACCTGCGCTACGTCATGATTCACGAGCTCTGTCACGCGCGGCACATGAATCACTCACAACGATTCTGGCGCCTGGTCGGTCGTTTCGAGCCGTCGTACCGGACCCTGGACAAGGACCTGAACCACTGCTGGAAACGCATTCCGACCTGGGTCGGCTTGTACTAGGGCCCGCTGGGGCTAAGGGCCTAGCGGCCGAATGCGACCTGCACACCGGCATAGGCCGTGCGGCCAGGCGTCGCGTAGCCGTAAACCTGCTCGTACTTTGCATCGAGCAGGTTGTTGGCTCGCGCAAACACATTGATGCTGTCGGTCAGTTGATACTGCGCGGTCAGGTCGACGAGCCAGTGACTGGCGAGCGTGACTTCTGCAGGGAGGTTAGGCCAGGGCGGGAAGAACGTGTCGGTGCGCGTCCCGCCATAGGTGGCGGCTAACGCGATGCGACCGCGGTCCTCCATAAACCCGTAGTCGGCGTCTACGCTGCCGGAATGGCGCGGGCGCCGAATTTCCCGGATGTTTTCGGACGTCGAGTCGATATACGTGTAACTGGCACTCAGGCCAAGGCGCTCCGAGAAGTCCCAGCGGGCTGCCACCTCCAGACCACTGCGTTTGCTCGTGCCCGGGGTATTCTCAGCGGTCGACAGGAAAGTGACGGGGTCGAAAACGAAACCATCGATCTCGTTCTCGAGGTCCTGGCGGAACAGGGTCATCTGCAGATTCAGCACGTCACTGAGCTGGCGTTCCAGGCCGATATCGAACGAGGTCGATTCCTCCGGCTTCAGGTGCGGGTTCGGCGTCGATTGCCCCGGGAAATAACCGAACAGCTCGATGAATGTCGGGTCTTTATGCCCGGTGCCGATGTTGGCCCGCAACCGGGTCGCATCGTTCAGGCTGAAGGCAAGCGACAAACGACCTGTCACTGATTCATCGAAGCGGCTGCTGTCGTCAAAGCGCACACTGGCAAGTAGCGTCAGCCGCTCGCCCAGGTGCGCCTGGTAGTCGGCGACGATGCTGGTTACGTTCATTTCCTGCTTCTGGTTCGGATCGCCGAAACTGATCGGTCCGCGCTGCTCGAAGTTGGTTGCGGCGCGTTCCAGGGCAAGTGAGAGGATATCGTTACCCAGCAAGATATCGGCCTGGTACGCGAAGGTTGTGCGATCGGATAGAGCGGTCACATCTTCAACGCCGTCAACGAGATTGCGGTTCCTGCTGTCGAAATAACGTGCGGCCAGGTGGTGCCTGACCCGCGATTCGCCGCCGCCGATGGTGCCGCCGATCTGCACGTAGTTCTGTTGCGTGTCCAGGGCGGCGTCGGTATCGGTTGGCAGGCCGGTAACAAGGTAGTCGACCGTGTCGTATTGCGACCAGGCATCGACAGCGCGTGCGCCAAACGTAAACGACAGGTAATCCGATGCCGTGAACGACGCGCTTAGTGAGCCTGTGCGCGCGTCGGAGTTGTCGTCCTCGCTGCCCGTTCGCGAGATGTTACCGCCATCCGTTTCGAGGCGTTCAAGGCTCAGGCTTACATTCCAGCGATCGTCGGCGAGGCTGCCGTTCAATGCCGTGTTTAGCGTGTCCAGCGAGCCCGCTTCGATGTACCCGCCGGCCCGGGACCGGGCACCACTGGCTCGCGTGATGATATGTACGACCCCGGCCACCGCATCACTGCCCCACAGCGCGCTTTGCGGTCCGCGGACGATCTCGATGCGCTCGATGTTCGCGGTGCTCAGGAACTCCCACCGGAATTCATCACCGGTTGCAGGGTCGTTGGCCCGTGCACCGTCGATCAGCACGAGAACATGGTTGGCTTCGGCACCACGCACACGCACCTGGGTTTGTGCTCCGGCGACGCCGGAGTGGCTGACGGAGAAGCCCGGCACGCTGCGCAACAGATCCGATACGTAGCGTGCCTGGCGACGCTCGATGTCGTCTCGTGTAATCACGGTCACGGCGCTGCCGACCGAGTTGATCGAAACGGGCGTGCGAGCCCCGGTCACGATGATCTGGTCCAGCTCGTCCTTTTCAGCTTCTGCAAAGGCGGGTAAAACAAGGAAGCTGGTGCCGATGGCAGCCAGCAGGGCGGATGGGTATTTCATAAGCTCTCCCCGCGTCTTCCCCGACGCGATCGACAGTGGGCGTGTCGCAAGGCCGGTCTCCGGACTCATGAGTGGCCTTGCGGCCTTGTCGATCGCCTTCCCACGCGTTCTGCGCAGTGGCTCGATGATCGACGAACTCATTTACCGTTGCGGGGGCAGTGACGGGATTGTCTTGTCGACGCACCGTCTTCCCGATTAAACGTCTGGCGCAAAACGCCGGACGTCACCTTACGAAATCGTGAACGAGTGTGCCCGACTAGCCCTGATCAAGCAACTCGCGCAAGTTGATTACGGCCGCGTTGGCCCGGGCCAGGTAGTTGGCCATGACGAGCGAGTGATTGGCCGTCAGGCCGTAGCCGCCGCCATTCAGAATCATCGGCGAGCGCAGCGGATCCAGGCTCGCCTCAAGCTCACGAATGATCTGACGCACGCTGGCCTTGGCGTTCTTGTCTTCGAGAACATGCGCGAAATCGAATTCGGCAGCGCGGAAGAAGTGTACGAGCGCCCAGGCCGTGCCGCGAGCTTCGAAGAAGATGTTGTCGGTCTTCCACCACGATGTGCGCACGTCGACGGTGTCCGGCTGCGCGCCGGCTGCCTCGGCGGCCGAGTCCCCGGCAAGATCGTCGTTGATGCGCGTCCTCGCTACGCTGTTGCCAAGGCGGCGTGTCAGGCTGCCGAGGCGTTTTTCGACCTGCGACAGCCACTCGCGCAGGTTGTCGGCGCGCGCGTAGAACTGCGTGTCGGGATCGCCGGCGACGAGTCGATCCCGGTAGCGGGCAAATGCGTTGATCCCGTTCTGGTATTCGGATTCGGTCGTGGGGAATACCCAGGAGTCGTTGTCGTAGAAGAATTTCGGAGAGCCCTCGGCGACGTCCGGGTCCTCCTTGGATTGCGATTGGCTGCGCGTGTAGTCGTCGCGCATGACGCGTCCGAGATCACGCATCTGGTTGACCACGCCCAGCTCCCAGCTGGGGATGTTGTCAAGAAGCACGAAGGGCGGCAGCTTGTCGTTGGTCAGGTAACCGGCGTTCTTGTCCTGCAGGGTCTCCGCAACGCGGATCAGGGTGTCGACGGTCGAGTAGCCGAGGACGGCGGTTTCCTGATCGGCAGACCGCTGCACCCAGAAGATATCGGGTTCCCGCGAGGCCCAGATGCCGATAATTATCATAAGCAGCAGGACGACGCCGAGCGTCCATAGCGTGATTCTTCTCCACTTGCCTGTGGACAGGATGTTGGCGGCTGATCGTTCCATCGCTCTCGACACCGTAAGTTAGAGGGAGAGAGAGTTTACCAGTTCCGGTAATGCGATCCCTGATTTTGCAGCAATCGCGACGTCAAAATTGGCTGCATTCAGGGTGGGGTTGGGGTTGATCTCGGCGACTGTCGCGCCGTTTCGCTTCGCAAGGCCGGCCAGCCCCGCCGCCGGGTAAACGGTAGACGATGTGCCGATCGAGAGGAAGACGTCGCAGTCGGAGGCCGCTGCGAAGGATTGGGCGAGCGCCCGCTCGGGAATGGACTCGCCAAACCAGACGACGCCAGGCCTGAGGCTGCTGCCGCAGTCCCGGCACACCGGCACGGCGGTCGTGTCGTCGCCACGTTGTAACGTTCCGTCCGCGAAGCACCGGTCCTCGAAAAGATTCCCGTGAAACTCGATAACATCGTGACTGCCGGCACGCTGATGCAGATTGTCGACGTTCTGCGTAATGAGCGTAAGGCCCGAC
>JAOUNK010000025.1 GCA_029881015.1 Gammaproteobacteria bacterium
ACGGATTCCGCTACCTTGCGGAATTCTTCTTCGTCCTCGGGCCTGTCCTTCTCGATGTCGACGGGGGCCGGCATCGTCAGCCGGATCAGTTGTTGCTCGAGCCGATCCTCAACCCGCAGCAACGTCGACGCGATGTCGAGGATGATGTGGTCATTCGCGACACCGCCCAGTTCAACGACGGACTTCAGGCGATCGATTTCACCGTCGATGTCGCCGCGCAGTTCGCCGAGCCCGAGCACGCCGAGCGTATCGCTGATCTTTTTCAGTAATTCGAGCTGCGGCACGAGCTCCGACGACTTGTTCATCCCCGTGCGAACGAAGATATCGAGCACGTCCTTGACGCGGCCGAGGTCCTCGCGAATCGCGGAACCAACGGTTTCCATGAGCTTTGCGCTTGGCGCCGACAATGCCTCGCGCGCGCTTTCGACCTGCTCATCCCCCGGCAGGAGTTCCGCCAGGTTGAAGGCCGCACGGATTTCGCTGATGCGTTCCCCGGCCTGCGACGAGCGTGCGACATAGTAGAGGAGGTTGTTCAGCAAATCGTCAATCGGGTGCCTCTCGTAGGCGAGCAGGCCCTCATCGATGACGTACTTGAGTTGCCGGTCAGCCTGACCGAGCAGGCGCTTCAGCGCCACGGACGTTTCGAGTCCGCCATTCTGCAAAGACTCGAGCACGCCGCCGACGACCCACCAGAGCTGGTACATGTCGTCACGCGTCGCCGAGTTTTCGAGCGCCGCCGCGACCATGGTCAGCGCTTCAAGATGACGTTTACTTTCGCCGCCTTTGATCCAGCCAAGCAGTGCCAGCTGGAATTTCGGGCGCAGTCTCTTCGCCACCACGACCGGGTCTTCGCCGGTGCCCTCGCGTGCGCTTGCCTTGTCCTTGGAACGCGTCGGCGAGAGGTTGAGCAGCAGCAACGTCCCTTCGGACAGCAGCGGCTGGCCGCGCGCCGCGCGCAAATCGTTGAGCATGGGCAACAGCACGAGCGCGATATCCCGGCCGCCGCCGAGAATGCGTTCGATGTAGATTGGCAGCTGCACCATCGAACGCGTGAGCGCGTCCAGTCCATCCTCGCGTCCCTTGCCGGATCGCAGGGCGGACAGGAACTTGCAGGTAAGCTCCATTTCCTCGACAAGCAAGGCGGCGCCGTAGGTTTCGGTGATGCGCAATGCGCCGACGGCCTGGTGTAACAACTCGCCGGCACGCGTGAGTGCGGCCGTCCCGCCGCGGCCATCAACGCAATCCTCGAGCGCCAGGTGCGCATTGCGAATGGTCTCCATGAGCTCGGTGCTGACAATCGCCAGCGCGCTGACAGCGCCTTGCGCGCTGTCGTCGCTAATCATGTGCTCATGAATGCCTGTATCGCCCGTCATCTGGTCGTCCGTGTTGCTCGCGAATGCAGCCCGGCGGGCCTTATCCTGCTTTCACCTGCGCAGGTGCCTGCGGTGGCGCCGCGTTGGATGATGTGCGCGTCAATGCGCTTGTTTGCATCATGTCTGCGGGCAGCGCGAATCCCTCGACAGTCTTCCTGAGCTGCGTCGCAAGTTCGGAGAGCTTTGCAATGGAAGCGGCCGTAGCGGACGTCGCCCTGCCCGTCTGGTCGCCGATTTCCCGCAGGCGCGTCGTGCGCCGCGTGACATCGGCCGCTGAACCGGCCTGCTGCCGGGCCGAGCTCGAAATGTTCTGCACGAGGCTCGCAATCTGGTTCGACACCTGCTCGATCTCATCGAGCGCGGCACCGGCGTTCTCAGCGAGCAGCGCACCGCCGACCACGTCGGTCGTGCTGCGTTCCATCGAGACAACGGCTTCATTGGTGTCGGCCTGGATCGTCCGAACCAGCACTTCGATCTGCTTGGTCGCGTTCGTCGAGCGCTCGGCGAGACGCTGCACTTCGTCGGCGACGACCGCGAACCCGCGTCCGGCTTCACCGGCCATCGATGCCTGGATCGATGCGTTCAACGCGAGGATGTTGGTTTGCTCCGCAATGTCGTTGATCAGTTCGACAATGTTGCCGATCTCCTGCGAGCTCTCACCCAGGCGCTTGATGCGCTTCGAGGTCTCCTGGATCGTCTCGCGAATCGCGTTCATGCCGTCAATGGTGCGGCGTACGGCCTCACCGCCCTTGTGCGCCACTTCCACCGAGTGGCGCGCCACGTCAGACGAGCGCTCCGCGTTGCCGGACACTTCTTCGATGGACGCGGCCATCGACACGATCGATTCCGTTGCCGCGTTGATTTCCTTTGCCTGGTTGTCGGCGGCCTTGGCGAGGTGCGCAGCCGTGTTTTCCGTTTGCTTGGTTGCCATGTCGACCATGAGTGCGGTCTCGTTGACCGTCGCAACAAGCTTGCGCAGCTCCTCGATGGCGAAATTGAAGGAATCGGCGATAGTGCCGGTGATGTCCTCGGTCACCGTGGCCTCGACCGTGAGGTCGCCGTCGGCGAGGCTGCCCATCTCATCGAGCAGGCGCAAAATGGCCTGCTGATTGCGCTCGTTCTGTTCCGCCTGTTCGCGCGCAGCTCGCTCGAATACAGCACTCCTGTTGTGAATTGCCTGCAGACCCAAAACCATCAGCAACGCGAGCGCCACCAGCCCGATCGGGATCCAGGGGGTATTGAGCGTGCCGGGCAGCATGCCGCCGTCGGTCGACCCGAAGGCAGACCCAAGCAACTGGTCGGCGCTCGCCGCCAATGCCGCCTGCACGGTGCCGAGGTCGCCGATCCGCCCAGCGGCGGTACCGAGCGCCGCCGACTGTTGTTCGAGACTTTCGATATTGGCCAGCAGGGGTACCAGCACCGCCTCGCGCGACTCGGCACTTAACGGCCTGATGTCGAGATCGGTCGGAGCACCGGCCAGTCCGTTCGCGACATTGCGCAGGAAGGTGACGTCGGCCGCAATCCGGTTCGCCGCATTTTCGCCACCGGACGGCAACGCCGCGGCAACCCGGCGAATACGATCCGCGCGCTGCTGGAACTCTTGCAGGATGGCCGTCGCACCGGACCGATCGAGCAAGCCGTTGGACCCGTCGAGAATGGTTTGCGCTTCCGTGCCGGCCCTGGCCGCTGCCGCAGTCACGGCCTCGACGTCGGCCCGCTTGGCGAGAATCGCGGATGCCTGCGATTCGAGCTGCTGCCAGTCCGCGGACCGGCCCAGCGCTGCGCCCCGCCGCAGCGCAGCGACTTTGCGGATACTCGCGTCCAACGCGTCGAACGCACTCTCTTCACCATCGATTGCACGGGCGGCTTGCGACGGTATTGCCTGTGACAGCGCGGCGAGCTCGGGCGCCGACGAACTCCCACCGGCGTTTGCCTGCAGGTAAATTAGCGCGGCGGCGAGAAGCAACAGCAACGCGGCCAGCCCGGCAATAATCTTGAATTTGGACGCTTCGTTAGTTTTTTTGGCCATAACTCTTCAGACCTTCTATTCCGCAGCTGCCTGCAGAAACATGTTGCTTTCGACCAGGTCGAATATGTTGAAAACGGGCCAGGACTCATTGCCCCGTCGGTAACTCCCGCTCAGGAAACGATCGCAGCGAACAATGGTCTCTGCGACATCGTTTGTGAATTCGTGATCCATGAAGCGACGGAAGCCAAGGACTTCGTCAACGACGAGGCCAGCCGGTACTTCGCGGTGGTTAACCGAGATCACGCGTGTGCTGCGGCGCAGTGTCGTTCTGCCGCTGCCGAGCAGCAGCTTGACATCGACGAGCGGCAGCAGGTGACCACGCAGGTTGGCGATGCCAAGCAGCCAGCGGTTCGCGCCCGGCACCCTGGTCACGGCATCGGGAAGCATCAACACCTCACGGACCTGCTCGCGGCTCGCAACGAACTGTTCCTCGCCGATGCGAAAACCGACGCCAACCCATTCGGCCGGGCCGGAGCCCGCGCCCTGGCCCGCGTGCACGGCACGACTGCGCCGCTCGATCTCCTTGAGCAACTCAAACGGTTGCTCGACCAACGCCGCAAGAGGAGCGGAGCCGCTCATCCTAGGCGGCCATCACCGAGTTGATCTTTGCCACCAGCTCTTTTTCGGCGACAGGTTTAACGAGATATTCGACCGCGCCCTGGCGCATGCCCCAGATCTTGTCGGTCTTCTGGTCCTTGGTGGTAATCATGATGACCGGGATCGATGCGGTCGCCGGATCCCTGGTCAGTCTGCGCGTTGCCTGGAACCCGTTCATGCCCGGCATGACGACATCCATGAGTATGCAATCCGGACGTGCTGTCAAAGCCTGCCGAATGCCCTCCTCACCGCTGTCGGCGACGAGCGTGTGGAAACCAGCCTTCTCCAGCATGCTCTGGAACAGGTGCAGCTCGGTCGGTGAATCATCAATGATGAGAACTACTGCCATCCTAAGAGTCCTTAATTGATCTGGTTGGAGATTGCGCCGAGCAGTTCGTCTTTCGTGAACGGCTTGGTGAGATACTGTTCCGATCCCACGATACGACCGCGCGCGCGATCGAACAGGCCGTCTTTCGACGACAGCATGATGACCGGCGTCTTCTTGAAGGTCTTGTTGTGCTTGATGAGCGAGCAGGTTTCATAGCCGTCCAGGCGCGGCATCATGATATCGACGAAGATCAGATCCGGCTGGTGATCCGCGATTTTCGAGAGCGCATCGAAACCGTCTATGGCCGTAAACACCTGGCACCCCTCCTTGGAGAGCAGCGTTTCGGCGGTTCGGCGAATGGTTTTACTGTCGTCTATTACAAGAATCTTGAGCCCATTTAAGGACCTGGACGCGTTACTGGACACCGAATTACCCCACGTTTAAAACCGACTTTTACCATATTGACATAACTCCCGCTACGACGCCCACCACGATGCTCAAAATCTCGTGAATTCGGGCGCTTACGCGCGATTTCGCTGTATAGTGGGCCGCCCCTGGACAGAACCACGGAATATCGGCGAGAGATGGCAGAAGAATCCCTGAAAATCGGCATCGTAATGGACCCGATTGACTCGATAACCCCCTACAAAGACTCGTCGCTTGCCATGTTGCTGGAAGCCGAGCGTCGCAACGCCGAAATTCACTACTTCGAGCAGAAGGATCTCAGGTTGCTGTCGGGCAAGGCGCTGGGACAGTCCACACTTTTGCATGTTCGGGACGAGAACGAGGACTGGTATGAGTTTGGCGACCGGCAGGAGGTCGAACTCGGTAGCCTGGATGCGATCCTGATGCGCAAGGATCCGCCGTTTGACATGGAATATGTCTATACGACCTACATTCTCGACCGTGCAGAGGACGACGGCGCGCTCATCGTCAACGCACCGCAGGCGCTGCGCAACATGAACGAAAAGGCTTACACGGCCTGGTTTCCGGAGTGCACCCCGACAACCCTGATTACCCGTTCGATGGACGAGATGAAGGCCTTCCTGGCCGAGCACGGTCACGTGGTGGCCAAACCGCTGGACGGCATGGGCGGCCGCTCGATCTTCGTCGTGCAGAAAGGCGACAAGAACGCCAACGTCATTTTCGAAACGCTGACCGACTACGGCAGGTACTTCGCGATGGCCCAGGTCTATGTTCCCGAAATCACGGCCGGTGACAAGCGTATCCTGCTCATTGAAGGCGAACCGGTTCCCTACGCCCTCGCGCGCATCCCGACCGGCGACGACAATCGCGGCAACATGGTGGCCGGCGCGGTTGCCCGGGGACAGGAGATGTCGAAACGTGACCACGAAATCTGCGCACGGGTCGGGCCGGCCCTGCGTGACGCCGGCGTGCTGTTCGCGGGCATCGATGTGATCGGCGACTACCTCACCGAGGTCAATGTCACGAGCCCGACAGGCATCCGCGAGCTCGACAAGCAGTTCGACCTGAATATTGCGGGCCGCTTGTTCGATGCCATCGAAAACAAGACGTAGATCCTTGTTTATGTAAACAAAATGACGGAACATTCGCGCGCATATGGCGAACCCAGTAGTCACCGTCGACCCCCTTGACGAGCTTCGGCTCATGGCACCCGTCGTGCCCGACCGGCTGCCCGCCATGCTGTTCCTGGCCGCTCTCGTCCACGGTATCCTCATCATCGGCGTCACCTTCAACGCGGCCCTGACCGACCCGTTTGCCGAGGCGATATCGCTGGAGGTCACGATTGTCGCGGCGCCGGATCAGCAGATCGATCGCCCCGACGAAGCGGCATACCTTGCGCAGGCCAGCCAGAAGGGTAGCGGCAATATCACCGACCAGATCCGGCCGTCCGCCGCCCTCGAGAGCGCCATTCCCGCCGACAACCAGGGTGCCGCGGACGGTAACGCGCTCGACGATGCCAGGGCCCACGACCGGTCGGCCGACGAGGTCATCGCCAGCGAGAATGCGAGCGACCGGCAGGTGCCGATCGATCCTCGCACCGATCCGCAGGCAGCGGACAGTGTCGCGATCGCGATGGAGGCAGGCAACGAACTCACCCTGCCCCTGCCCCAGGAAGACAAAGCGAGCTTTCTTCTGACGGATGACGATCCGCAACAACTCATTATTTCTGCCGACACGCGCGAGTCCGCTGCCGCGGCGTATCTCGACGCCTGGAAGCGCCGCATCGAGGCCGTGGGCGCCGCCTACCTCCCGGAACTCGGTCCGCTGGATAACCTGACCGGCAGCCCGACGCTGCTGGTACGCGTCAATGAAGACGGCGAATTGATCGACGCGACCGTGAGCCGGTCAAGCGGTTCCACCGTGCTGGATCTAGCTTCCGTCGATATCATCCAGCGCGCATCGCCGTTCGATGAGTTTCCCTCAGCGATGGCCGATGAGTACGATACGGTCGCTTTTGAGTACAAATTCCTGTTCACGGAGCAACTTGTACAAGGCGACTGATGGGCAGATACTGTCTGTATGCAAACGGACAGTTCGCTGACAAATCAACTACTTATCGCAATGCCGGGCATGCTGGACCCGAATTTCAGCACGACGGTTACCCTCATCTGTGAACATAACGACGAAGGTGCCCTCGGCATTATCATCAATCGACCAACGACCCTGAAGCTCGGCGGCCTGTTCGAGCAGCTTGCCGTTAGTGACCCCGACCCGGGCGCGGCCGGTCGCCCGGTGCTTGCGGGCGGGCCGGTTGGTATCGAGCGGGGCTTTGTCCTGCATGGGCCGGAGCACAGCTATGAGAACACGCTGGCGGTGTCCGACGACATCCGCCTGACGCTGTCGCGGGACATTATCGATGCGTTGGCCGCCGGTGCAGGTCCACACCGGACGCTCGTGGCGCTTGGCTATGCCGGCTGGGAAGCCGGGCAACTCGAAGAAGAAATGCTCGCAACTTCCTGGCTGAACGTTCCCGCGACCCCCGAAATCGTGTTCGACATCCCGTTTGCGGACCGCTGGGACTCGGCGGCACGGTCGCTGGGCATCGATATCGCCGTCATGTCACCGGACGCCGGACACGCCTGAATTGTCCCACCCCCGCACGATACTCGCGTTTGATTTCGGCCTGCGGCGCATCGGCGTCGCCGTGGGCCAGGACGTAACGGGCTCGGCAAGCCCGCTGGGTGTCATCAGGAACCGGGAATCCGGGATCGACCAGGACCGTATCGCCGCATTGATTGCCGAGTGGCGCCCGACGGTCCTCGTGGTCGGCATCCCGGCCCATGCCGATGGCTCACCGAGCACGATCCAGGGACCCATCGATGCCTTTATCGGGGCTCTCGGGGCCTACGGGCTGCCGATCGACACAGTGGACGAGCGACACACGTCGCTGGAGGCCGAAAGGGTTCTCAAGAATGCCCGCGCGGCCGGAACGCGCGGCCGAATCTCGAAAGAGATGATTGATAGCGCCGCGGCCGTATTTATCGCTGAAAGATATCTCGCCTCCCGGTAGAATTGCGCCCCGATGAACACAAGCAAACCCAGGGCAACGCTGGCCGACGAAGCCACGCTGCAGCTCGACGCAAGCGGTAACCTGCGACACCTCCTGACCCTCAAGGGTCTGGACAAGGCGTTACTCATCGACATCCTCGACGATGCCGAAGGCTACCTGACGGACCCAGGCAGTCTGCCGGCCCGCAGCCAGTCACTGGCCGGACGCACTGTCGCCAACCTGTTCTTCGAGGCCAGCACACGCACTCGCGCATCCTTTGACCTGGCGGGCAAACGCCTCGGTGCCGACGTACTCAATCTCGACGTCAATACGTCGTCGCGCAAGAAAGGCGAGAGCATTCTCGACATGATCTATACGCTGCAGGCAATGCACGTGGACATCATGGTCGTGCGCGATGCGAGCGATGGCGTGCCTGCCTACATCGCGCGGCACGTGCTGCCCCATGTCAGTATTCTCAATGCGGGCGAGTCGGACGTATCGCACCCCACGCAGGGGCTGCTCGACATGTTGACGATACGCCGGCACAAGGGTGGGTTCGAGAACCTGGTCGTCGCGATCGTGGGCGACATTCGCCATTCGCGTGTCGCCATGTCGGCAACACACGCCCTGACAACGCTCGGGGTCGGCGACCTGCGACTGATCTCGCCGCCGGTGCTCGCCCCGGACGAAGACAGGGTTCGGGGCGCCCGCATCCTCGACAATCTCCCGGAGGGACTCGCGGATGCCGATGTCGTCATGGCGTTACGCATCCAGCGCGAACGTATCGGCAACCTCGACGGCATCCCGGGAATTGACGAGTACTTTGCGAACTACGGTATCAGTCACGAGAGCATCAAGCACGCGAAACCCGATGCCATTGTCATGCATCCGGGTCCCATGAATCGCGGCATCGAAATAGAAGGCTCGCTCGCGGACGGACCGCGATCGGTGATTACCGAGCAGGTCACCAACGGGGTCGCCGTGCGCATGGCGGTCCTTGATCGCGTCGGCAAGACGATGGCGGCACGCCCCTAGACATGGCACTGACAGCCGCACAGGAAGAAGCACGGAAGAACCGGGACACTATCTTCGTGGAGGACGGCGAGGTCCTCTCCGTCGACGCGTTTCCCGGTGACCAGTTCATCATGCGCATTCGTGCACCCAGGTGTGCAGCGGCGGCCACGCCGGGCAGTTTTGTGCACATCACCTGCGATGCGTCGCTCCCGATGCGCAGACCATTGTCGATCATGCGCGTCGGCGACGACTGGATCGAGATTCTCTACAAGATCGTCGGTCACGGCCTGCGCCTGCTGGCGCAGAAATCGCCAGGCGATGTCGTCAGCGTGCTCGGTCCGATCGGCCAGGGTTTCCACATGTCGCCCGAGCGACCCAATACGCTGTTGATCGGCGGCGGCGTCGGCATCCCGCCGATGGTCTACATCGCGGACTGGCTGCGCCAGGATGCGCGCGACTGGTCGCCATTGGCCATTCTCGGTTCGGAGATTCCGTTTCCGTTCGAGCTGCGCCGGTCGGCACTGCCGGTTGCGGGCATACCTGGCGAGACATACGCCACGATGCCCTTGCTCGAGAACTGGGGAATTCCTGCCCGGCTCACGAGCCTGCAGGGCTACGCGGGTTGCCATGACGGCTACGTGACCGATCTTGCGGAGCAGTGGCTCAGTTCATTGCCGGCCGATGACTTCGCGAAGGTCGAGATCTTCGCATGCGGACCGACGCCCATGCTCAAGGCCGTCGCGGAACTCGCAGCGCGCCATGAGCTGCCCTGCCAGGTTTCACTTGAGGAGTACATGGCCTGCGCTGTTGGCGGCTGCGCCGGATGTGCCGTGAGGATCAGGACACCGGGTGGCGATGCGATGAAACGGGTCTGCGTCGATGGCCCGGTCTTCGACGCGGCCACGGTCGCCTGGTAAGTCGTCAGCCGCCGAAGTTGACCTTGGCCTCGAGATTCGACCGGGAGTCGGCGTGCGACATGGCCTCTTCGAGCGTAATCGTGCCGTCCTTGTAAAGCTGCAGCAGCGCCTCGTCGAAGTTCTGCATGCCAGCCTCTCCCGAGTCCTTGTGCGCTTCCTTGACGGCCGAAATATCGCCCTTCAGGATCAGCTCCTTGATGTGCGGCGTATTCAGCATGAGCTCGACGGCCGCAACGCGTTTGCCGTTGCGGGCCCGAACCAGGCGTTGCGACAGGATGGCCCGCAGGTAATGCGCCATATCCATGAAGACCTGTGAGTGCTGTTCCTGGGGAAACAGGTTGATGATGCGGTCGAGCGTTTCTGCCGCGTTGTTCGAGTGGACCGTCGCAAGCACCAGGTGGCCCGTGCCCGCCATGTCGAGCGCTGCCCGCATCGACTCGGTGTCACGAATCTCACCGATCAGGATGACGTCCGGCGCGGCACGCACGGCGCTCCTGAGCGCGCGCGCGTAGGATTTCGTATCCAGACCGACTTCACGCTGGTTGATGATCGATTGCTTGTTCGGGTGGAGAAACTCGATCGGATCCTCGATCGTGAGGATGTGTGACGACGTCTTCTCATTGCGATGATTGACCATCGCGGCCAGCGTCGTCGATTTGCCCGCGCCGGTCGCTCCCACCATCAGGATCAGGCCACGACGCAGCATGACGAGCTCTTTGAGCTGCACCGGCATGCCGAGCTCATCGAGTGTCGGCAGTTCGCTGGTGATATAGCGCAGCACCATCGCAACGTTGCCGCGCTGGTGGAAGACGTTCACGCGGAATCGCCCAAGTCCTTCTTCAGACAACGCGAAATCGATCTCGAGCTCACGGGTAAAATACTCCATCTGCTCGGCATCCATGAGCTCGAGTGCCGCCTGCTTGACCATCTTCGGCGTCATTTCGAGCTTGTTGACCGGCATGATCTTGCCTTCGATCTTGATCTTGGCAGGCGCAAAAGGCGCAAAGAACAGGTCCGACGCCTTCTTCTCGACCATCAGTTTGAATAGTGGTTTGACGTTCATCTGCGATTAGTTCCTTGCGCTCAGAAAGTCCGAGCCGTGTCCTCTTCCATGATGTGCAGGCTTTCGGACTGCTGGTCGGCAATCGAAGAATCGCGCTTGCTCTCGAGTTTGATACGCAGCCGCAGCTCGTTCTTGGAGTCGGCGTTGCGCATTGCCTCTTCGTAAGAAATGGCACTGGCCTCATACAGGGAGAACAGGGCCTGATCGAAGGTCTGCATACCGAGTCGCGTCGACTTGGACATGATTTCCTTGATCTGCCCGACTTCGCCTTTGAAGATGAGATCCTGGATGAGCGGCGTGTTCAGCAGGATTTCCATGGCTGCGACACGCCCTATCCCGCCCTCGCGCGGTATAAGCCGCTGCGAAACAAACGCCTTGGTGTTCAGCGACAGGTCCATCAGCAGCTGCTGGCGGCGTTCTTCAGGGAAGAAGTTGATGATGCGGTCCAGCGCCTGGTTCGCGCTGTTGGCGTGCAGGGTTGCCAGGCAGAGGTGGCCCGTTTCGGCGAACTGGATACCGTACTCCATGGTTTCCTTGTCACGAATCTCACCGATCAGAATGACATCCGGTGCCTGGCGCAGCGTGTTCTTCAACGCGGCATGCCATGATTCGGTATCGACGCCGACCTCGCGCTGGGTGATCACGCAGCCTTTATGTGGATGGACGTACTCGACCGGGTCCTCGATCGAGATGATGTGGCCGCGCGAATTTTCGTTCCGATGGCCGATCATGGCGGCAAGCGTTGTCGACTTACCGGAACCCGTACCGCCGACGATGATGCAAAGGCCGCGCTTGTTCATGACCACGTCTTTGAGGATCGGGGGCAGTTCGAGCTCTTCCAGCGTCGGGATTTCCGTCGTAATCGTACGCAGTACGGCGCCAACCATGCCTTGCTGGATAAACGCGCTGACGCGGAAACGACCGATGCCCTGCGGCGCGATGGCAAAATTGCTTTCCTTGGTCGCGTCAAATTCCTTGATCTGCTTGTCGTTCATGATGGCGCGCACCATCATCGTCGCCTGGTCGGCGGACAGCGGCGTATCCGTTGCCTTGTGGATCGTTCCGTCAACCTTGATCGCCGGCGGGAAACCAGCCGTCAAGAACAGGTCCGAGCCTTCGCGCTCGACCATCTTGCGCAACAGATTCTGGGTAAGTCGTACGGCTTGTTCGCGTTCCATGTTGTCTCGTCTCCCGTCAGGCAGCCCGCGCTGCCTGTTAGAAATTCTCCTTGTTGACGGCCCGGTAGCGCGCCTCTTCCTTGTTGATGAGGCCCTTGCTCATGAGCCCGGCAAGATTCTGGTCGAGTGTTTGCATGCCGGAGGCCTGGCCGGTCTGGATCGCCGAGTACATCTGGGCGATCTTGCCTTCGCGGATCAGGTTACGAATGGCGGGCGTGCCGATCATGATTTCATGCGCAGCGATGCGGCCACCACCGATCTTCTTCAGCAATGTCTGTGAAATAACAGCACGCAGCGATTCGGACAGCATGGCGCGGACCATTTCCTTCTCGGCGGCGGGGAAAACGTCGACGATGCGGTCAATGGTCTTGGACGCGGAGCTCGTGTGCAGCGTACCGAAAACCAGGTGACCGGTTTCCGCCGCGGTCAGCGCCAGGCGAATGGTCTCGAGGTCACGCAGCTCGCCGACGAGGATGATGTCGGGATCTTCACGCAGCGCGGACCGCAGGGCCTCGTTGAATCCCAGCGTGTCGCGATGCACTTCGCGCTGGTTGACCAGCGACTTCTTCGACTCGTGCACGAACTCGATTGGATCTTCGATCGTCAGGATATGGTCCGGTTTGTTCTCATTGATGTAGTCGACCATCGCGGCCAGCGTCGTGCTCTTACCGGAACCCGTTGGCCCGGTTACGAGCACGATCCCTCGCGGGTGCATCGAAACGTCCTTGAAAATCGACGGTGCGCCCAGATCATCGAGCGTCAGGATTTCGGAGGGAATGGTACGAAAGACGGCGGCGCTGCCACGGTTCTGGTTAAACGCGTTGACGCGAAATCGCGCCAGTTTCGGAATTTCAAAGGAAAAGTCGGTCTCGAGAAACTCTTCGTAGTCCTTGCGCTGCTTGTCATTCATGATGTCGTACACCATGCTATTGACGTCCTTGTGGGTCAGCGCCGGCATGTTGATACGCTTGATGTCACCGTCGACGCGAATCATGGGCGGCACCCCGCCGGACAGGTGCAGGTCAGAAGCGTTGTTCTTTACCGTGAACGACAATAGCTGGGCAACGTCGACGGCCATATATCTCCCTCTTCTTTGAGGCCCGGACTTACCATAACCCGGACCGATTAAGAGCCTAGTATAGCGAAGCAATCGGACTAAAACGTGATTGGAGTCACGGAAAACTTAAGCTTGCTCAGTGATTTGCTGCAATCGGCGGCAATCGATGCAGGCCGCGACCCGGCCTCCGTGCGCTTGCTCGCCGTGAGCAAAAAACAGCCCTTGGAGAAGATTCGCGAGGCTGCTGCCCATGGACAGCGCGATTTCGGCGAGAACTTCGTCCAGGAAGGTGTCGACAAGATCGAGTCCCTGGGCGACCTGGACCTGACCTGGCACTTTATCGGGCACCTGCAGAGCAATAAAACACGCGCGGTGGCCGAATACTTTGACTGGGTGCACACTATCGACAAACTCAAGACGGCACGGCGTCTTGCCGAGCAGCGGCCCGGAGGCCGGCCGCCGCTGAATATCTGCCTGCAGGTCAATGTCGATGACGAGGATTCCAAGTCCGGCGTTGCACCGGCCGACGTTCGGAACCTGGCGGCCGCCTGCGCCGACCTGCCGAATATCGCGCTTCGCGGCCTGATGTGCCTGCCGGCGATTCGCGAGGAATTCGAGGAGCAACGCAAGCCCTTTGCGGTCCTGCGCCAACTGGCGGAAGAGCTGCGGGCGGACGGCATCGATACGGATACCCTTTCGATGGGCATGACAGCAGACTTCCGGGCTGCGATTTTTGAAGGCGCGACGATTGTGCGTATCGGTACTGCACTGTTCGGCGCGCGCGACGCATAAGGCAGGGCCAGATGGACTACGGAAAAGTGGCATACGTTGGCGGCGGCAACATGACTCGGGCGCTCGCAGGCGGAATGCTTGCCGCCGGTTATGAACCGGCGCACATACTGATATCGGAACCGCTGGCCGAGCATCGTGACATCCTCGCCAGGGACTTGCCCGGCACCGTCATTCGCGAGGCCAACGAAGACGTCGTGCGCGAGGCGGAGTGCCTCGTGCTGGCGGTCAAACCCCAGATCCTCTGCCAGGTTTGCCGGCCGCTGGCGCCGCTCGTGCAAGAAACGCGGCCGCTCGTGATTTCGATCGCGGCCGGCGTGCGCAGCGGCGACATTGAGACCTGGCTGGGCGGGAACCTGCCGGTGGTCAGGGTGATGCCCAACCAGCCCGCCCTGCTGCGCCTCGGGATATCCGGCCTGTATGCCAACGAGCACACGAGCGAACATCAGCGGCGTGCCGCAACCAACATCATCTCCACGACCGGGCCGGTCGTGAGCCTGGCGACTGAGGCAGACATCGACACCGTCACGGCTGTCTCGGGTACGGGGCCGGCGTACTTTTACCTGCTCGTCGACATGCTCGTGAAAACCGCGGTCGATCTCGGTCTTTGCTACGACGACGCGCTGGCGCTGGTTCTCGAAACGGCACGCGGCGCGGGCGAGATGGCCGAACAGTCGGGGGAAACCATGGATTCGCTCATCGCGCGGGTTCGCTCGCCCGGTGGAACCACGGCGGCCGCGTTCGACTACCTGGATAGCACGGACTTCCGTGCTATCTTCGGTGCCGCCGTCGTCGCCGCGCGCGATCGTGCGGTGGATCTCGCCAACGACGCGCACACAGCAGGAAAGGACTGACCGATGCCGAGTAACGTAATTGACGCCCTGGTGTTCATCATCAATGCTGTCGCGCAGCTATACCTGTTCGTCCTGTTGCTGCGCCTGCTGCTACCCTGGCTCGGTGTGGATTTTCGCAATCCGATCTCGCAGGCAATCCTCAAGATTACCTCACCCGTAGTCGTGCCTTTGCGACGCATTATCCCGCCTGTAGGTCGTATTGACTCGGCAACCCTGCTCGTCGCGTTCATTATTCAATACCTGCTGATCCTCGCAATCCTCCTGCTGTACGGAAGAACGGCCGGTGTCCTTGCCATCGCCCTGACCACCGTCGTGGACCTCGTCCTGCTGACCTTGCGGCTGTTCGTATTCGCCATCATCATTCGTGTCATCCTGAGCTGGCTCGCGCCCGGCGGATACAACCCGGCGCTCGCGATCATCCACGCGTTGACAGACCGGGTGCTGTTACCTTTCCGCCGCATCCTCCCGCCGCTTGGCGGCCTGGACCTGTCTCCCCTGCTCGCGATCATCCTGATTACGGCGGTGACTATCGTTGTCGCGGGCTTCAAGCCATTGCCTTTCTGACGGCAGGAACGCCATAAATGGTCTATAGTGAAAAAAAAGAGGGGGTGGTTTCATGACTTTGGCAAGAACTCTGATCTCTTTTTCGTTGCTCGCGCTCAGCACGGCTTGCGGCGGACCCGGCGACTCGGCCTCCGTTCCTGAAGCGCAGCCCGCCGGCGCAACGTCAGCCGACATTGGCGACTTTATCGTGCACTTCAGCGCACAATCTACCGACCAGTTGCCGCCGGAGGTCGCTCGCGCATACAACATCGTGCGCAGCAAGAACCGGGCGATGCTCAATGTTTCAATTATCCGTAAAGCCGATAACTCGCCTGTCGCTGGCGAGGTTACCGTGCAGACCGTCAACCTTACCGGGCAGCTGAAGAGCGTCACGATGCGTAAGATCGAAGAGCCTGGCGATACCGTGGCGATTTACTACATCGGCGAAACACCGGTCGCCAATCGCGAAACACTGGTCTTCGACATCACGGTCTGGCCCGAAGGCGCCGCGCGATCGTCGGACGTCAGGTTCAAACGGGAATTTTTTACAGATTCGTAACTTCAAGGTGTCGGCAGCACGACGCGAGACGGGCCCGAACGGGTCCGTTCTTCGTTCTGGCCGACGACAACAAAAAAAGCTTAAAAAAAAGGCCTTTTTGCGCTTACGCAGCATAGAAAAAAGTGTTATCGTCGCTGCGCTTTCATAGCGGGCAATCGCTCGTTTCGTCTATTTCTAGGAGTTAGTTTTTCATGGCAGCGAACACCAATAAGCCACCGACCAAATCTGAAATTTACGCGAAGATCGTCGAAGATACGGGCCTGACGCGTAAAGACATTGCGGCCGTTTTCGAATCCCTTAACGGCCAGATCAAGAAGAACCTTGGCGGTCGTGGCGCCCCGGGCATGTTCTCCATCCCCGGTCTTCTGAAAATGCGGGTCGTGAAGAAGCCAGCTCGCAAAGCCCGCAAAGGTGTAAACCCGTTCACGGGTGAAGAGATGATGTTCAAGGCGAAGCCTGCAACCAAGGTTGTCAAGGTCTCTGCCCTGAAGGGTCTCAAAGACATGGTTTGATCGCAGCGTCGACCAAGCTGAAAAGGCCGGGCATTGCCCGGCCTTTTTTATGCGGTCACGAACTCCGTCACCGCGCTTCTGAGCTCGGCCAGCCGACCGTGAAAAAAGTGTTCGCCCTGCGGAATGATCAACAGCTCCGGACCGGGCGCAAGGCTGTTGAACCACTCGATCGTCTCTTCGATATCGACGAGTTCATCCTCGTCACCCTGCACGATCAGCCAGGGACATTCCGGCTGCGACTCCAGCCCGTTAGCGAATCGACTGATCGCCGGTGCCACGCTAACGAGTCCGTCGACGTGCGTAGCGACCGCCGCCTTGACCGCGATCGCGGCACCGAAAGAGAACCCGGCGAGCCACAACGGATAGGACCCGTGACGGGCTCGCATCCAGTCGATCGCCGCGAGCGCGTCGTCAAGCTCGCCAACGCCGGCATCGTATTCACCCTCGCTTTGTTCCGTTCCGCGAAAATTAAACCGCAGCGTCTCGTGGCCTGAGCGGACAAATGCCCGCGCCAGCGTGTGCACGACCTTGTTGTGCATCGTGCCGCCATGTTGCGGGTGAGGGTGGCAGATGACAGCACAACCCTCCAGTGCACCCTCACCGGGTCGCTCGAGAATGGCCTCGAGGCGACCGACCGGACCCTCGATAAACAGATTCTCGGACACTGGGTGTTGGCTCATTGTGAATTCCGGGGTGGATAGATTTGTGAATACTGCTGTAAAATTATGATCTTATGTAATGTAAGGTGGTGTTATGAGCGACAGCATGCAACGCACTGCACAATATTGTGCACATAAACGCCACGCGTTGCCTGCTGTTCCGGCGTTCGCCGCAGGGTTCGTCGTCCGCACCCGTACAGGATCCCGCTTATGCCCGAGATAACCGTTACCCACATCGCCCTGATGGCCATCATCGCGGGTCTGGGCGTGACTATCGGCTGGGTGTTACGCGGGAACCGGTCTGCACAGGAAAAAGCGGCCGTCAATGCAGGTTGGCAGGATCAGCTTGATGCGCAACGGCGCGAGGGAGACCGCCTGGTCGAGCAGAACAAGGGGCTGATGGAACAGGTCAGCCAGTTCCAGGCCTCGCACACCGACGCCAAAAACCGCGCCAAGGAATTGTCGGGC
>JAOUNK010000278.1 GCA_029881015.1 Gammaproteobacteria bacterium
GCAGCCTGACGCTGGCCTATCTCAGTAGCCAGGCCACGTCGACGCCGGCGAGCCTGCTCGAGAATGCGCCGATCGTTGAGCCCGCGACGGACGAGGTGCCCGCGCTCAGTGACGAGATGCCGGTAACTGACGATCTGCCGGCGCTGGAGGCAGCCGAGGACTTCGTCGAAGACGCGGTTGACCTGCCGGCCCTGGAAGAGGAAGCGGCTGACGATCAGGAGTAAACTGAAGGATCTACCTGCTCTGGTGGTGGAATTGGTAGACACGCTGTCTTGAGGGGGCAGTGGCGCAAGCCGTGCGAGTTCGAGTCTCGCCCAGAGCACCAAACAATGAACCGGTCTGTGTCGCCGTACGGCTGCAGGCCGGTTTTCGTATGGGCTGCCGTCAGTTGGCCGATACGAAGTCCGGCTCAGTCCCGATTTTGGGGTATGTCCGAACGTTCAGACACTGCTACAATCGCGCGCTGATTCAGGCGCGACGTCGTAAATGAAATCGGGCGCCAAGAAAGCGGGCGAACATGCTACAAGAATACTTTCCTATCCTGGTTTTTCTCGGTGTAGCCACAGGAATTGGCGTGCTGCTTCTCGTCCTGGGTTTTCTCATCGGCCAGGGCCAGAAAGACGCTGAGAAACTCTCTCCCTACGAATGCGGCTTCGAGGCCTTCGACGATTCGCGCATGAAATTCGATGTTCGCTACTACCTGGTCGCGATCCTCTTCATCATTTTCGATCTTGAGATCGCGTTCCTGTTTCCCTGGGCGGTTTCGCTCGATACCGTGGGCAAATTCGGCCTGCTGTCAATGGCCCTGTTCCTGGCCATACTCGTGGTGGGCTTTATCTATGAATGGAAGAAAGGGGCTCTCGAGTGGGATTAGCGGAACCTCAGGTTGACGCCGCGGACGCAGACGCAGCGGCGGCGGGCGGTAGCCTCCAGAAGAAAGGCTTTGTCGTAACCAGGGTCGACTCGGTCATGAACTGGGCGCGTACCGGTTCGCTGTGGCCGATGACGTTCGGACTTGCCTGTTGCGCGGTCGAGATGATGCAGGCAGGCGCCGCGCGTTACGACCTCGATCGCTTTGGCATCATTTTTCGGCCGAGCCCGCGCCAGTCAGACTGCATGATTGTGGCCGGAACGCTTACCAACAAGATGGCTGCCCCGCTGCGCAAGGTCTATGACCAGATGCCGGAACCGCGCTGGGTAGTCTCGATGGGTTCGTGCGCGAACGGCGGCGGTTACTACCATTATTCCTATTCCGTAGTGCGCGGCTGTGACCGCATCGTGCCGGTGGATGTCTACGTGCCTGGCTGCCCGCCGACGGCGGAAGCCCTGATCTACGGGCTGATTCAATTACAGAACAAGATTCGACGTACGAGCACGATAGCCAGATAAGAAACGATAATGAGTGAACGCTACGAGAAATTGGCTGCTCGGATCTACGAGCGCTTCGGTGAGCAAATGCGCCGGATTCCCTCGACCTGCGGTGAGCTGACCTACGAGCTCGACAAAGACGATCTGACTGAGATCGCGACCGCCCTGCGTAACGAGGGGGATTTCGGTTTTGAGATGCTCATGGACGTGTGCGGCGTCGATTATCTCAGTTACGGTAGCGATGAGTGGACGACGAACGAGGCAACGGACAGCGGGTATAGCCGCGGCGTCGATCGCCAGCCGGTCATCCTCGACGAAGCCGACGAGTTCGATGCCCGGCGTTTCGCCGTCGTGTATCACCTGTTGTCGCTGCAGCACAACATGCGGATGCGACTGCGCGTGTTTACCGGGACGAGTAACCCGCCGATCATCCATTCGGTCGTCGATATCTGGAACGGCGCGAACTGGTTCGAGCGCGAGGTGTTCGACCTGTACGGCATCCTGTTTGACGGACATCCCGATCTGCGCCGGATACTGACGGACTACGGGTTTATTGGGCACCCGTTCCGCAAGGACTTCCCGTTGATGGGCAACGTCGAAGTCAGTTACGACGCCGACGAAGGACGGGTCGTCTACAAGCCTGTCAGCATCGAGCCGCGCACCCTCGTGCCGCGCGTGATTCGCGATGACAATCGCTATGCAGCCGATCTCAAGGACGCGAACGATGGCTGAGATTCAAAGCTATACGATGAACTTCGGCCCCCAGCATCCCGCAGCACACGGCGTGCTGCGGCTTGTTCTGGAGATCGAAGGCGAGACGATTCAAAAAGCAGACCCTCACGTTGGCCTGCTGCATCGTGCAACGGAAAAGCTCGCCGAATCGAAACCGTTCAACCAGAGCATCGGCTACATGGATCGTCTCGACTACGTGTCGATGATGTGTAACGAACATGCCTATGTCATGGCGATTGAGAAACTGCTTGGCGTCCAGGTTCCGGAGCGGGCGCAGTACATCCGTGTCATGTTCGACGAGATTACGCGCATCCTGAATCACCTGATGTGGCTAGGCGCCCATGGGCTCGATATCGGCGCGATGACCATGTTCCTGTATTGCTTCCGCGAGCGAGAGGACCTGATGGACACCTACGAGGCGGTGTCCGGTACGCGGATGCACGCCACGTATTATCGCCCGGGCGGTGTCTATCGCGACTTGCCGGACTTCATGCCGAAGTACCAGGAATCGAAGTTCCGCAACCAAAAGGAGCTCGATCGCATGAATGCCAACCGCGAGGGCTCGCTGCTGGACTTCGTGGACTCATTCTGCGACCGCTTCCCGGGATGCGTCGACGAGTACGAGACCCTGCTGACCGATAACCGTATTTGGAAGCAGCGCACAGTGAATATCGGTGTGGTCTCACCGGATCGTGCGATGCAACTGGGCTTTTCCGGCCCGATGCTGCGCGGTTCCGGCGTTGAGTGGGACCTGCGCAAGAAGCAGCCCTACGATGTTTACGATCGCCTGGATTTCGATATTCCCGTGGGCGTCAACGGCGATTGCTACGACCGCTATCTCGTGCGCGTCGAGGAAATGCGCCAGTCGAACCGGATCATCAAGCAGTGCGTCGCGTGGCTGCGCGACAACCCCGGTCCGGTGATCGCGGATGACCACAAGATAACGCCACCGAAACGCATTGAGATGAAGGACGATATGGAGTCGCTCATTCATCACTTCAAACTCTTCACGGAAGGCTACTGCGTGCCGGAAGGCGAGGCGTATGCCGCTGTTGAGCACCCGAAGGGTGAGTTCGGTATCTATATCGTTTCGGATGGGGCGAACAAGCCCTATCGCGTAAAGATTCGTGCACCGGGTTTTGCGCACCTCTCGGCCATGTCGGAAATGGTCGAAGGTCACATGCTTGCAGACGTTGTTGCCGTGATCGGCACGCAGGACATCGTGTTTGGTGAGGTGGATCGATGAGTTACGAACTGTCGGCTCACGTAAGAGAGAAGATTGACGACTGGAAGACGCGTTTTCCGCCGGATCGACAGCGCTCCGCCGTGATTCGGGCATTGCACCTCGTGCAACATGAGAACAAGGGGTTCGTGACGGCCGAGCAGATGAATGCGGTTGCCGACTATCTCAGCCTGCCGACAATCCAGGTCTACGAAGTGGCGACGTTCTACTCGATGTTCCAGACGAAGCCGGTTGGCCGCAACGAAGTATCTATATGTACCAACGTGGCATGCATGTTGCGTGGTGCCGACGAGCTCGTGGAGCACGTGGAGAATAAGCTCGGCATCAAGCTGGGAGAGAGCACCGACGACGGTCGCGTGTTCCTGAAACGCGAGGAAGAGTGCATTGCCGCCTGTTGCGGTGCGCCTGCCATGCAGGTCAATCACCGGTACTTCGAAAACCTGACCAGTGACATGGTCGATGACATCCTGGACGGACTCGAATAATGGCCGTTGAGCAAAATCTCGTTTGTTTCAGGACCTTCGGCGACGACGAGCCCTGGACACTGGCGACCTATGAAAAGCATGACGGCTACAAGGCATGGCGCAGGATCCTCGCCGGTGAGATGTCGCCGGAAGAAGTGATTGACGAGGTCAAGGCGTCAGGCCTGCGCGGTCGCGGTGGCGCGGGTTTCCCGACCGGGCTCAAATGGAGCTTCATGCCGAAAAACTACGACGGCCAGAAGTACCTGGTCGTCAATTCGGATGAGTCGGAGCCCGGCACTTGTCACGACCGCGAGATCCTCCGTTACAACCCGCACAGCCTCGTGGAGGGTATGGCCATTGCCGCCTACGCGATGGGTGCGACCGTCGCGTACAACTACATGCGCGGTGAATTCATGGACGAACCTTTCCCGCGTTTCGAAGCCGCGGTCCGGGAGGCCTACGAGGCGGGCTTGCTCGGCAAGAACGTGCAGGGCAGCGGGATCGACATCGATATCCACGGGTTTATCGGCGCGGGAGCGTATATTTGCGGCGAGGAAACGGCCCTGATCGAGTCGCTGGAGGGTAAGCAGGGACGGCCGCGCTTCAAACCGCCGTTCCCGGCCAACTTCGGTTTGTACGGCAAGCCGACAACCATCAACAACACGCAGAGTATTGCGAGCGTCCCGTCGATCATTCACAGGGGTGCCGCGTGGTTCGCCGGCCTCGGTCCGGAAGGTTCCGGCGGCACCGCGCAGTTCTCAGTCTCTGGGCATGTCGAAAGGCCTGGCAACTACGAGTTGCCGATGGGCATTCCCTTCAAGACGCTCCTCGACGACATCTGCGGTGGAGTTTGGAAA
>JAOUNK010000279.1 GCA_029881015.1 Gammaproteobacteria bacterium
CCGATCAGCAACACATTGTGATTGCCGGCCGCGGCGATCTCCAGGGCCCGTTTCGCGTTTTGCTGCCCCTTGACGTCGACGAGATCGGGCGCGCGGCCCGCGTCGGGGCGGGGCTCTTCCACGGGGGCGAAGTCGATGCGCTCGCGCCCGGACAGGTGGGCGGTCACTTCGAGCAAGGACGTTGCCGCGACGACCCTGGCACCCGCGAGCGCCGCTTCGGACGCGTTGCCGCGCGGCACGATGACGCTGCGACCGGCCTCCTGCGCTTTTACGACGGCCGGCAGCAGTCCCGAGACCGGGCGCAGCTCGCCGTTCAGGGCGAGTTCGCCGTAGCACTCGACATCGTTCAATGCCGCCAGCGGAAACTGTTTACGTGCCGCGAGAATGCCAAGCGCGATGGGGAGGTCGTAGCGACCACCGATCTTGCGCATCTCGGCCGGGCCGAGGCTGATCGTGATGCGTTGCTGCGGAAACTCGAACCCCGAACTCAGGAGCGCGCCACGCACGCGGTCCTTGCTCTCGCGAACGGCCGTTTCGGCCATCCCGACGATCGTGAAGGCGGGCAAACCGCCCGACAGGAACACTTCGATCGTAACGGGGGGCGCCTCGGTACCGTACTGGGCACGACAGCGCAGTATCGCGAGACTCATCGGGCCCTCCCTGGCCGTATGACATTACCCGGTTTCCAGTTCTTCCAGCCGTGCTTCCAGCCGCTCGAGCTTCTCCCGGGTTTTTGCGAGCACCGCCTCCTGTACCTCGAACTCGTCCCGCGTGACGAGATCGAGCCTGGCAAGCGACGCCCGCAGGACCGAACGAAAGTTGTTTTCGAGGTCCTCGCGCACGGCACGCAGCCCTTCGGGTACGGTCTCGGCCAGTTTCCTGGCGATGTCTTCGATGGATTCGTTAGCCATGCACAAGTGATACCTGAGCCACCTTGAAAAAACCAGTCGCAGTTTCCCTGCACTGGCTCGAGAAATGGCCGGTCCGGTTTGGACCATCGTGGCTATCCGCCGCACCAAGCCGGTGCACCGTGCCAATCGCCGTTCGCGCAACATGCTGAAAAGCCAACAGATTGAGAAACTGGCACGGTTCCTGCTCCAGGGGGGATGACGCACACATTCACATCTCACCTGGAGCAGGAAACATGAAATTTTTGAGAACAGGGGTCGCGCTGATGCTGCTGGCCGGAACGGCGCAGGCCGAATTCACAGGCAACCTCGGATACATGAGCGAGTACCACTTCCGCGGCATCCTGCAGAAGGTCTCCTCGGTAAGCGGCGGCCTCGACTATGAATCCGGCGGATTCTACGTCGGGACCTGGGCGGCCGACGTCGGTGACGGCCTCGAAATCGACGGCTCCTTCGGCTACGGCACCACGGTGGGCGATGTCGACTTGAGTGTCGGGTACACGGGCTACTTCTACACGGGCGACTTCGACGATACCTACCAGGAAATCAATCTCGGCGCCGGGTTCGGCATGCTGTCGCTCGATGTCGCGGTCGGCCGGTACGACAACTTCGGCGGCCCGACGCTCGACTACACCTACTACGCCCTGACGCTCGAAAACAAAGGCTTCTACGGCACCCTTGCCGGGTTTTCGCAGGACGCCGACGGCGAGTACCTGGAGCTTGGCTACGGCACCAGCGTTGCTGACTTCGATGTCGGTCTCGCCTTGATCCTCGCAAACGACGATCTCATCGGCAGCGACGACGAGTCCCTGGTCTTCACGATCGGCAAGTCATTCGACATCAGGTAATCACTCCACCGGGCGGCGGCGGCCGCCCGCTTTTTCGCACAGGGGAATAGCAATGAAAATGATCACGGCGATAGTCAAGCCGTTCAAGCTGGACGATGTCCGTGAGGCCGTTGCCGACATCGGCATCCAGGGCATCACGGTTACGGAGGTAAAAGGCTTTGGCCGCCAGCGCGGCCACACGGAGCTCTACCGCGGCGCAGAGTACGTCGTCGACTTCCTGCCAAAGGCCAAGATCGAGCTCGCCGTCACGGACGAACTGGCGGAACAGGTCATCGAGGCCATCGCCAACACGGCACGCACGGGCAAGATCGGCGACGGGAAGATCTTCGTCACGGACCTCGTTGAGGCCATTCGCATTCGTACCGGCGAGACCGGCAGCGAAGCCGTTTAGGGACAGGGGGGAATTATCGTGGAAGATATTCAAGTAGCAGCACGGGTCACAGAACTGGCCTATGCGCTGGACACATTTTACTTTCTGGTGATGGGCGCCCTCGTCATGTGGATGGCCGCGGGCTTTACCATGCTCGAAGCGGGCCTCGTGCGAGCCAAGAACACTGCAGAAATTTTGACCAAGAACGTCGGCCTGTATTCGATTGCCTGCGTTATGTACATGCTCTGCGGCTACGGCATCATGTACCCGGGTGCTTTCGAAGGCGGCGTATTCCAGAGCCTTGCATCCATTGGCAGCGGCATCCTTACCTCGAGTGACAACACGGCCGCTGACGTTATCGCCAGTGGCGGCGATACCTATTACTCGGGACTGTCGGACTTCTTCTTCCAGGTCGTGTTCGTAGCGACCGCCATGTCGATCGTGTCGGGCGCGGTTGCCGAACGCATGAAGCTGTGGTCGTTCTTTGCGTTCACGATCGTCCTGACCGGCTTCATTTACCCGGTGCAGGGATTCTGGAAATGGGGTAACGGCTGGCTGAACGTCGGTAACGGCACTGTCGGCTTCCTCGACTTCGCGGGATCTGGCGTGGTGCACATGTGCGGCGCCGCGGCAGCGCTTGCCGGCGTACTGTTGCTCGGTGCCCGCAAGGGCAAGTACGGCAAGAGCGGCCAGGTGAACGCCATCCCGGGCAGTAACCTCCCGCTTGCGGCGCTGGGCACGCTGGTTCTCTGGCTCGGCTGGTTCGGCTTCAACGGTGGTTCGCAACTCGTCGTCTCCGACGTCGAGAATGCCAACGCAGTTGCGCTGATCTTCGTCAATACGAACATGGCGGCCGCGGGTGGACTGATCGTGGCACTGTTGACGGCGCGCTTCTGGTTCGGCAAAGCCGACCTCACGATGGCCCTCAACGGCGCATTGGCCGGCCTGGTCGCCATCACCGCTGAACCGCTGACGCCTGCGCCCGGTGTTGCCACGCTGATCGGTGCCGTCGGTGGCCTGCTCGTGGTCGCCTCGATCGTGACGCTCGACAAGCTCAGGATCGACGACCCGGTCGGCGCCATCTCGGTCCATGGCGTCGTGGGAATCTGGGGTCTGCTCGCTGTCTGCATTACGAACCCGGACGCGTCGCTGAAGTGGCAGCTGATCGGTATCGTATCGATCTTCGCCTGGGTGTTCAGTGCGAGCCTGCTCGTCTGGTTTGCCCTCAAGAAGACAGTCGGTATCCGGGTGTCGGAGGAAGAAGAGTACGAGGGTGTGGATATCGGGGAGTGCGGCCTCGAGGCCTACCCGGAATTTACCAGCGCCGAGTAATTCCCCCTCTCGGGGCGTCACCCGATTTGCCATAAGCGCGATGACGGTGATGCCCCGAGTTTTTCGCCACTTAAGGCGTTCTCCGCAAAACAGAAACTTAGCGGGCCGAGCAGCCCGCCTTTCTTTTTCCGGCCGTTAAATATCACGATTTCCGCTGTGATCGCGTTCACGCCAATTCCGGCTCATCCGTGGTTTAATTATTCCTGACATGCAAACATCCAGGCGGCACCGCCGTGCCGGGAAGGACGACCATGAACAGCAAACGACTCGCTCTACTTTTCACCGTGGCTGCAATGACGCTCGCCGGTGGTGCCACAGCTGACGAGATCTACAAGTGGACCGATGCAGACGGCAACGTCTACTACGAAGACCGTCCGACGGGTGCGCCGACCGAAGAGCGCCTGCAGATGACCTACAACCGCACCGACAGCAATGCTGTGCGGGGACGGGTCCAGGCCAACGCAGAAGCCCGGACGGCGCGCGAAGAAGCGCGCACAGCGGCCGAGAAGTCACGGCAGGAAGCGGCCGAGAGCGCCGCAGAAGCCGCCGAGCGCGAGCAGCGCTGCGACAAGGCACGAGCCCGGCTCGAGACCTATCTGCAGTCACGACGTCTCTACCGCACCGATAGCAACGGTGAGCGCGTCTATCTCGATGACACGCAGCGCGAGGAAGCCCGCCAGAAAGCCGAGGAACAAGTCACCGAATTCTGTTCCTGATCGGAGTCGCAACCGCGTCCAGGCGGAGCGCGCCCGCGAGCGTTACAATGCCCGCATTGTTTGATGGAGCGCACGCTTGACGGCCGCACCCGACCCAACCGGCGAAGACACCCAGGTCTACCTGCCCGACTTCTGTGCGGCAGGTACGCTGTTTATCATCCTGCTCGTTGCCGAGCTCGTTGCCATTGTCCTGACGCTGGCGGCCGACACGGCAAACGGCCAGTTCCTGATCCTCCTGTCCAAGACATCGTTCTTCGTGCTGTGGCTGGCGCTGCTGGGCTCGGCGATCATGTGCCAGTTGAGCAGCCGGCTCGAGCGCGCCGGCAAGACCCGCGCGTTCGTCATCAGCTTCATCGTGCTCGAGCTCATGACGCTGGTCGTTGCGGAGCTTGCCTGGCAGCTGCCCTGGCGGCTGACCGGCGCGTCGATCATCGACAGCTCGCACACACGCTTCCTCCTGCGCACGTTTGCCA
>JAOUNK010000026.1 GCA_029881015.1 Gammaproteobacteria bacterium
CGTTGATGATCGTCAGCTTGTCCCTTTGCGTAAGGCCGGCAGCGATGTCGTCAATAATGTCCGCGGCATTCTCGGAACGCGGGTTGTCGGTCGTGGCAACGATGTAGTCGCTGTGCCGTTCGGCGATCGCTCCCATTTGCGGCCGCTTGCCGGCATCGCGGTCACCACCGCAACCGAATACGCACCAGAGTTTGCCGCGGCAGTGCGCGTGCAATGCCCGCAAGGCAACCTCGAGCGCGTTGGGCGTATGCGCGTAGTCGATATAAACAGCGGGGCCATCCATGGCCACGCGCTGCATTCTTCCTGGCGGAGCACTGACCTGCGACATGACGTCGCAGGCCGTGTCGAGCGACACGCCATTGTTCAGTAACTGCGCCAGGACCAGTGCGGCATTGGCAACATTGAAATCGCCGGGCAGTGCCAGGGTAAATCGGCCGTCGCCCCACGAGCTGCTGAAGGAAATCTCCGAGCCCGAATCGGTTGCCGCAACAGAGCGCACGAAAAGGTAGGGACGCCCATTGGCAACCCGATCGAACTTTGTCGATACGATTATCACATCCTGGCCGCACATCGACGCGAGCTGCGCCCCGTACTCGTTGTCGAGATTGACGATGCGCGCCCCTGGCTTGCAGTCGAGAAAGAGACGGGCCTTTGTCTCGAAGTACTCGCGCATGTCGGCGTGGTAGTCCAGGTGATCACGAGTGAGATTGGTGAACATCGCCGTGGCAAAGCGCACGCCATCTACACGGCCTTGCGCCAGTGCGTGCGATGACACTTCTATGGCGGCATGTATCGCGCCCTGCTTGACAAAGTCGGCCAGCCTGCCGTGCAACTCCACCGCGGCCGGTGTTGTCATGCCTTCGCCACCGTGTATATCGTCGATGCCATAGCCCAGTGTGCCGAGATACCCGCAGCGTTCGCCCAGGATGCGGCCCGCCTGGGCGACCATCCACGCGACCGTCGTCTTGCCATTCGTGCCCGTGATGCCGACGACATCGAGCTGTTCGGATGGCCGACCGTAGAACCGGTTTGCGATCTCGCCAAGCTTCGCTGCGAGATCGGCAACAGCGACCAGTGGCAGATCGACATTTGTCGGCGCCGTTCCGGTTGATGCATCCCAGGCGATTGCACAGGCGCCGGCATCGCGCACCTGACGCACGTAGTCCAGGCCGTGTGAGCTTTCGCCCTGCACGGCCAGGAACAGGTCGCCGCGCTGCACAGAGCGGCTGTCGCTTGCGATCCCCGTCACCGGAATCGCGGGCGCCTCGGCGAAACCCCGCAACAAGTCGGCAAGAGTCGGTAACGAGATCACGCGTTCAGCCGGCATGCTCATTGCTTCTCCGGCGAAGTCGCCATCGCCTGCATGACACTGCCGGGATCGCGGGCTGGCATGGCATCGGGAGGTACTGCCAGCAGGCGCAGTGACTCCGACATGACGTCGGCGAAAACAGGGGCGGCGACATCACTGCCGTAGTAAAGCTCACCGCTCGGCTCGTCGATGACAACCACGGTTGCCAGGCGCGGGTCACTCGCTGGCGCCATTCCGGCAAAAATCGAAATGTACTTGTCCTGCGAATAACCGCCTGTCGCGAACTTCCAGGCAGTGCCCGTCTTGCCGGCAATTCGGTAGCCATCCACGGCAGCCTTGGTGCCGGTGCCACCCGGGCGGACAACTTCTTCCAGCATGCGGCGCACGGCTATCGCGGTATCCGCGCCGACAACCTGCTCGCCGTCGTTCGGCTGCTCGAGTGCAACGAGTGAGATCGGGCGCATGTTGCCGTCGTCACCGATCGCCGCATACGCCTGCGCGAGCTGCAGTGGTGTCACCGAGATGCCGTAGCCGTAGGCCAGGGTAGCCTGGCTGATCGGACGCCAGTTGCTGTAGTGCGTCAGCATCCCGGCCGATTCACCGGGAAAACCACTGGTCGTGAGCTCTCCGAGACCAAAGTGGGTCATCGTGTCCCAGAGCTGGTCCGGCTGCAGCGTCATCGCGAGCTTCGTGATACCGACGTTGGACGAACGCGCGAGAATCGTGGTCAGGCTGACGCGCCCGAGATTCCGCGTATCCTCGATCTTCTTGGGGCCGACGACGACATACCCGGGCGCCGTATCGACGATGCTGGACGGGCGATACTGTCCGCTCTCGAGTGCCGCCGCGACGACGAGCGGCTTGAGGCTCGACCCTGGCTCGAAGATATCGGTGATCGCACGATTTCGATAACGTTCCGCCGAGAACTGTGATCGATCGTTCGGGTTGTAGGTCGGTTGGTTGACCATAGCCAGGACTTCGCCCGTCTTCACGTCCAGCACCACGATCGACCCCGACCTTGCGTTGTGCGACTTGATCGCGGCCTTCAGCGTGCGGTACGCGAGGTATTGCAGGCGCAGATCGATGCTGGTCTTGAGATCCTTGCCATGGTGCGGCGGCCGGATACTCGCGACGTTTTCGATCGAACGGCCCAGGCGATCCTTGAGGACGCGCTTGGCGCCCGACTCGCCCGCAAGCCAGTGATTGAACGCGAGCTCGAGGCCTTCCTGGCCTTCGTCATCGATATTCGTGAAACCGACGAGATGCCCGGTCACTTCGGATGCCGGGTAATAACGCCGGTACTCGCGCTGCACGTTGATGCCCGGCAGGTTCAACGCCAGTACTTCCTCTGCCTGTTCCGGGCTGAGGTGGCGCTTGAGGTAGAGGAACTCCTTGTCCATGCTGCGCGTGATGCGGCGCATGAGCATTTGCGAATCGATACCGAGCGCACGCGCCAGTTTCGGCACGCTGTCTACTGCCGGCGCGAACTGTTTCGGGTTGGCCCAGATCGAATCGACAGGCGTGCTGATTGCGAGCGGCTCGCCATTGCGATCGGTGATCGTGCCACGATGGGCGGAGATCTTTTCCGTGCGAAGGTGCCGGGTGTCAGCCTGCTGGTTGAGAAAATCCTTGTCCAGGACCTGTAAATGAACGGCACGACCGACCAGCGATGCGGCAACGAGCCCGAAGAACACCGTCACCAGCGTCACCCTGCCCGTGAAGCGTCGGGCAATTTGCTGTTTTGTCTCTGCGCCGCGTGTCATGGACGTTCAATTACAAAGATTTCCGTGGCTTCCGGACGCACGAGCGACAGATCGTCCACAGCGACCTGCTCTATCCGTGCATGTTGAGCCCAGGTGCTCTGTTCGATTTGCAACTGGCCCCATTCGATATTCAGGTTGTCGCGCTCGCGTGTAAGCCCTTCGAGCTCGACGAATAGTTTGCGTGACTCATGCTTTGTGTAGACGAGCGCAATCGCGCTCACGACGCATACGATGGTGAAAACAAACACCAGCAGAAATGGATGTTGTTTCACCGCCATCAGGTTCGCTCCGCGATGCGCAGGTGTGCGCTGCGTGCTCGTCGGTTCAACGCGATTTCCGACTCGTTTGCACGAATTGCCTTGCCGATTATTTTCAGCTTCGGCTGGCACTCCTCGGGTACGTTCGGCATGCCGCGATACTGCTCAGTCTCGCGCGCTGCGTTCCGCATGAAGCGCTTAACGATGCGATCCTCCAACGAGTGAAAACTGATGACGCACAAGCGGGCACCCTTTTTCATCACGTTGACCGACTGCGCCAGCACCGCCTCGAGTTGCTCGAGCTCACCGTTCACGGCGATTCGAATCGCCTGGAACGTCTTGGTTGCCGGATGAATCTTCTGGCCGCGCGCAGGCTTCGCTTCTTCAACGATTCGCGCGAGCTGCGCTGTACGGGAAATGGGTGCTGCAGCGCGTGCAGCAACAATCGCGCGGGCAATGCGCGCCGCATTCGTTTCCTCGCCGTATTTCCTGAGTACCTGCTTCAATTCTCGTTCGTCCACAGTCGCAAGCCATTCGCTGGCCGACGTACCTGAATCCGGGTCCATTCGCATGTCGAGTGGCCCATCGCGCAAGAAACTGAAGCCTCTTTCGGCTTCATCCAGTTGTGGTGAGGAAACGCCCAGATCGAAAAGCAGTCCGTCGACCTGGCCGACGAGGCCCCTTTCACCAATGATTGTCTCAAGTTGCGCAATCTCGCCTCTCACAAGTTCAAAACGGGAATCGTCAGTGAGAAAAACCGGAGCAGCTGCGATCGCCTGCGGATCGCGATCGATGGCAATTAGCCTGCCACCTGACCCGAGCTGCTTCAGTATTTCTGCGCTGTGTCCCCCGCGTCCGAATGTTCCGTCGACGTAACAGCCGTCTGGTTTTATTTTCAGTCCATCAAGGACCGGCCCCAGCAGCACCGGCACGTGCGCGTTGCTGCCCATCAATGGAACAACGTCCTAGAACGCAATCGACTCGAGGTCCGGCGGCAACTCGCCGTCGTCTTCCTCGCTGAGCCATGCATCGCGTTTTTCGTTCCAGGTCGCTTCATCCCACAATTCAAATTTATTGCCCTGCCCGATCAGCATTGCCTGCTTGTCGAGACTGGCGAATTCCCTGAGTTCTTTCGAAACGAGAATTCGTCCGCTGCCATCCATGTCGACCTCTGTCGCATAACCGACCATAATTCGCACAATGCGACGCGCAGCCTTGTTCATACTCGGAAGCCGCACGAGCTTGCGCTCGAGCTCTTCCCAGTCAGGCATGGGGTAAACGAGGAGGCAGTGATCCTTATCGACCGTGACAATGATCTGGCCATCACAACGGGCGGCAAGCCGCTCCCGGTACCGGGTCGGTATTGCCATGCGCCCTTTGGCGTCCAATGTGACTTTGGTGGCCCCTCGAAACACGTTTATCAGGGTGGCTGCCGATGTGGCGCTTTACAGGCGCTAATAACGGGCGAGCTGTCCCCTTCCTCCCACTTTTATCCACTTTTCAACACTATAGGTGGCGGCCCTTGTGACCGTCAACAGAGCAAAGCAATTAACTGTTGTTCTACAGTGACTTAGGGGCGTTTTAGTGGCCCAAACAGGGCGAATTGTGGCAGGGTTCGCGCAAATAAAATCAAACGTTTATAAATGCTTCTTCGACAAGACCTCAAGAGAAGGTCGTGAATCGGCGACAGGGGCCGCTTGCCAGGGAGAAACTTGCGGATTCGCGCGGACCAATAGGGTACCGGACACCGTATTTTGCCTGGGCTTGTTCTAGTGGCTCGTATCCAAGCCGAAACAGGGTGTCCGGTACCCTATTAGTGAGAAAGCCGGAGCCGGCAATAAGCCGGGTTCTGTCATCGACAACCATTCATCTGGGGTAGCCGTCACCGGCTACCTCTAGCAACCTACCCGGGAGTCCGTTCGGAACCGACGGTGCGAGCACGCTCGCTAACTCCCCTATTTGGTCTTGCTCCGGGCGGGGTTTACCGTGCCGCGGACTGTTACCAGCCGCGCGGTGCGCTCTTACCGCACCTTTTCACCCTTACCGACCGAGGCCGGCGGTATCTTTTCTGTGGCACTTTCCGTGGGCTCACGCCCCCCAGGCGTTACCTGGCGCCCTGTCCGAAGGAGCCCGGACTTTCCTCTGCGGCGAACCACAGCGATTGTCTGGCCGACTCCGGCTTTCTCGGCGGCAATTGTACATCAATTAATTGACAATTTACTTGTCAAAATCAATAACGACAATTAGATTGTCGTTTTGGGCTGTACCATGAGTATTGGCAAAGACGCTTACGCGCTTACCTGGCTCGTCCGGCGCCTGTTCCGGGCCATGGGCGAGGCCGCCGATTCGTACCTCGGCGACATCGGGCTGACTGCAGCCGACCGGGCTGTGATGGAGTTCCTGTACCCGGATGCGGCGCTCACCGTGCCGCGCATCGCGCGCCGCTACCAGGTCTCGCGACAGCATGTCCAGGTGACGGCCAATCGGCTGGCCGACCAGGGCCTGGTGACGAGTGCCGCCAATCCACGGCACAAACGCTCCCCGCTGCTGCAACTTACGCAGAGCGGCAGGGAAGCGTTTGCCGACATTCGCCGCCGCGAAGGCACGCTGCTGGACGAGATCTTCCGTTCACTCGACCCTGCCGATATTGCCACCACCCGGCAGATTCTCGAGAGTCTGCTCAATCATTTCCAGGAGACGCGGCTTGACTAAGCAAGATCGCCTTTGCCCGCGCATGCTCGGCTACCGGCCGCCGAGAATTGCCACAAGCCTGTTACTTGCGGCAGGTGCTATCCAGCTGGCGCCGCCCTCTCTCTTCGTCACCCCGCTCGCCATCCTCCTGGGCGGCGGACTCATTGCGGCGAGCGTCTTCTGCCCTTACGAGGAAGACAAACTGGAACGCGATTTCCCCGAGGCGTTCACGCCGTATAGGCGCCGGGTCCGACACTGGCTATCAGGGTTTTGGCGATTTCAGTTCGAGAACGCGCTCGTAGAGCGCGTTTCTTTTTTGACCCGTGACGTTGGCGGCGATTCTCGCGGCGTCTTTTGCCGACAGGCACGTCGCAAGTTCGGCAAGCAGGCGATCACTGTTGATCGACGCGGCAGCCGCCGCCGGCGCACCTGATACCACGAGGACGAATTCGCCCTTGCTCGTCATGTCGCCGCTTGCCACCCTGCGCCGCAATTCGCCAAGTGAATCCTGAACGCATTCCTCGTGCATTTTGGTCAGTTCGCGACCGATAAACGCGGGTCTCTCGGCGCCGAAGATGTCGACCATATCGGCAAGACAGGCTGCGATCCGGTGCACCGATTCATACATCACCAGCGTGCGCTCCTCGGCCGCCAGTGCCCGCAACCAGTCGCGGCGAGCCGCGCGTTTGGACGGGGCGAAGCCTTCGAAACAAAAGCGGTCCGTCGGCAGTCCGGCCACGGAAAGGGCCGCGGTCAGGGCGCTCGCGCCGGGTATCGGCACGACCGTGATGTTGTTGACGTGCGCGGCGCGAACGAGGCGAAAGCCCGGGTCGCTGACGAGCGGCGTACCGGCATCGCTGACCAGCGCCACATTCCTGCCATCCTTGAGTGCTTCAATGATGCCGTGAACCACACGCTCCTCATTGTGATCGTGCAGCGCCAAAAGTGCCGGTTTCGAGCCGATATTGGATAGCAATCGCCCGGTGTGCCGGGTATCCTCGGCTGCAACGAGATCCACCGCAGCGAGCGTCTGGCGTGCTCGCGGTGTCAAATCGTCGAGGTTGCCAATCGGCGTTGCTACAACAAACAGTGTGCCGCTCATCGGGCTTTGCATCCGTATCCGGTTTAGACAAAATGAAACGTAAGCTGCGACATCCTGCATGTGAACCCTGTTCACTGGCAAGCATCGTCATTCTACTGGCGAGCTTTCTGCTGCTCAGCGGCTGCGAGACACCCGGCGGTGTTTCGCTCGGCGGCTCCGCGGAAAGCCGTGCCGAACGCATGGCCCAGAGCGGCGATCACGGCAGGGCCGCGGGTGCGTACATGGGACTTGCGGTAGACGCGATCGGCAGCGAGCGCGATCGCTACACGTTGCTGGCCGTCGAGCAATACCTGGACGCCGGTGACGCAACGCGCGCGCGCACTGCCTTTCGGTCTGTCCCCAGGCCGGCGTCAGGCGACCTGGTACCGCTCTGGACGACCAACGAGGCCGCCCTGCTGCTTTACCAGGGCGATGCCGACGCGGCGCTCAACCTGCTCGAGCCGCTAAGCCGGCAGCCACTTCAGCGACGCGACCGGTTGCGCGTGGAAGCGCTGCGCGCCGACGCCTTTATACAGAAGCAGGAGCCCATGCGTGCCGTCGAACTGATGATGCAGCGCGAGACCTGGGTCACCGACCGTCGCGGCGTCGAGAACAATCGCGCGCGCCTCTGGCAGGGACTGCTCGTCAGCCGGCCACAGGTCTTGAGAACTGCCGCCGAGCAAAGCGAGGACCCGGTCGTACGAGGCTGGCTGACGATCGGGTCACTTGCGGCCTCGACCGGGCAGCAGGGCGTCGGCTGGAACAACGGTGTCGTGCGGTGGCGCTCGGCGAACCCCGACCACCCGGCCATCGCGATCCTGGGCGACCTGGAGTTGCCCGAGCACCTGCTGCTCGAGTACCCACGACGGATCGCATTGCTGTTGCCGCTGTCCGGACGCAACGCATCCCTCGGCCGGGCCGTCCAGAACGGTTTCCTGGGCGCGTATTTCGCGACTGCCTCCGGCCTTGACGACCGCCAGTCGATACACATCTACGATGTGCTGGCAGAAGGCGGGGCCAGCGCCGCCTATGCGGCGGCCGTGGAAGACGGTGCTGAATTCATCGTCGGCCCATTGCTCAGGTCGAACGTAATCGAGCTGGCCAACGACATCCTGGTGCCGGTTCCCTTACTGACGCTCAACAACCTGCCGGATGAAACACTCCCACCACCCGGTCTGTACCAGTTCAGTCTCGCGCCGGAAGACGAAGCGATGTCAGCGGCGCAGCGTGCCATTGGCGACGGGCATGGACGCGCGGTCGCGCTGGTGCCGAACAACGACTGGGGGCGACGCCTGCTGACAAGCTTCACGACCGAATTCGAAGGACTGGGTGGCACGCTCCTCGACTACCGCGCGTACCCGCCCGGCAAACAGGATTTCTCCAACGAAATCGAGAACCTCATGGGCCTGACCGGCAGCGTCAGCCGCTACCAGCGCCTCCGCGCGAACATCGGCGGTGCGCTGCAATTCGATCCACGCCGTCGCCAGGACGCTGAGTTCATCTTCCTCGCAAGCGACGCGGCTGCCGGCCGCCTGCTCAAGGCGCAGCTCAAGTTTCATTACTCGGGCGACATCCCGGTTTACTCAACGTCGTCAGTCAACGCACTTGACGGCCGTTCAAACGCCGATCTGAACGGCATCATGTTTGCGGACACACCATGGATCATCGACCCGCAGCCGTGGATTGAGCACTTGCCGGCGCAGTTCGCCGAGCACTGGCCGGAAGAGAGGAGGCTGACACGGCTCCACGCCATGGGATACGACGCCTATAACCTGATCGCCTCGCTGTACGCGGCACGCGGCGGCACCATGAGCGAAATCGACGGCGCCACGGGTACCCTGTTTCTCGACGCCAACGGCCGTATTCACAGGCGACTGGCGTGGGCTCAGTTCCAGCGCGGTGAGACCGTCGCCCTGCCGCGGCAGGAAGGCATCGGAGGCCCGATCCGGGACATGAGCGACGAGGGCGAAATTGTCATGCCCGGCGCCGCCGATGACTCGCCATGGGACGTGAGTCAACAGGAACTCTAGGCGACCGCGCCGAGCAGCTGGCCTTTTGTTTTCTCACTGGCCGCGGACTGCGCCCGGTGGCGCGCAACTTTCGCACACGTGGCGGCGAAATCGACCTGATCATGCTCGACAAGCGCTGTCTCGTCTACGTCGAGGTCCGCTCGCGTCGCTCATCGAGCTTCACGGAACCCGGGGTCACGGTGGATCACCGCAAGCAGGCAAAGATCATCCGCACTGCCGCCCTCTTCGCGGCCAGGAACCCAGCTTACGCGAATCACGTGATGCGGTTTGATGTGGTCGCCGTCGAGGGCGAGGGCCGGCCGAGCGTCAAATGGATCAAGGATGCGTTCCGCCCCAATGACTCAACGCTCTGAGCCCTGTTAGACTTCGCCTGAACCATCCGGGGAGAAACCATGGATCCATTGACCAGAGTTCGCGATCATTTTGCCGAGAGTATTGCGACCAAACAGACGTCCGCCGAAGTCCTGGCAGAAAGTATTGCTGCGGCCGGGCGCGTCATGAGCAATGCCCTGCTCTCCGACGGCAAGATCCTCTGCTGTGGGAATGGCGGTTCGGCCGCAGATTCACAACACTTCTCGTCGGAACTACTGAACCGTTTCGAGATGGAACGCCCGGGACTCCCGGCCATGGCGCTGACGACAGATGCCTCGACAGTCACGTCGATCAGCAATGACTATTCCTACGACGAGATCTTTTCCAAACAGGTTCGCGCGCTCGGCAAACCGCAGGATGTGCTGCTCGGAATATCCACTTCCGGTAATTCGGAGAACGTGATTCGTGCCATCGTCGCCGCCCACGAGCGGGGCATGAAAGTCGTTGCGCTATCCGGCCGCGATGGCGGGCGGATGGCTGACCTGTTCGAAGAAGGCGATGTCGAAATACGCGTGCCCGCGACGCGCACAGCGCGCATCCAGGAAGTTCACCTGGTAGTGATTCATTGTCTGTGCGATTTGATCGACATGACCCTGCTGGGGTCGGAGTAGCAAACCCGCCGGACCGGCTATTTCACGATGGTCAGGTGCGGACGCGAGCGCGACTCTTCAATCTCTGCGTGTAACTCGGGACGTTTCGGCTGGTCCGTGTCGTGCGAGAAGATCATGCCCTGCCCCGTCTCCCGCGCGTAGATGCCGAGCACCGACCGAATCGGCGACCAGACATCGAACGGCACACCGCCAAAGCGCGCGCGAAAACTCACGGCGTCGTTAGTCAGTTTGAGATTGTGCGCTGCAGACTCACTGATATTCAGGATGATCTTGCCATCCTTGATGTGCTCTTGTGGCACGGTCACGCCGTCGAAGGATGCGTCCACTACGATATGCGGAGTATGTCCGTTGTCGACCATCCACTCATGCATGGCGCGAATCAGGTACGGACGTTTTGAGCGGCTGGGGTGGATCATTTGCCGTAGCTTACCATCGTTTTCGGGGCCTGCGCGCAACCTTACATAAGCTGGTAGCAGGGTACTTTTCTCGCGGTTTTCAAACCCCGGAAAAAGTACACTGCCCCCCCATGCTAGAGCCGCATTTCCTGTTCCAGCTCAGTCAGGCTCTGCTGGAACGAGCGGCGTGCAAACACACGGTTCATGTAGGCTTCGATCGCGTCGGCATCCGACCCGAGATCGACACCGTACCTCGGCAGACGCCAGAGCAATGGCGCTATCGTGCAATCCACGAGCGAAAATTCATCACTCAGGAAGAACGAACGCGCGCCGAACAGCTCCGTACTCTGCAGGATGCTCTCACGGAGCAGCTTGCGAGCCTTCGTGCCAAGCTTGCCGTCAGGGCTGTTCTCCGCCTCTTCGGCGATCGAGTACCAGTCGGTCTCAATGCGGAACAGCGCCAGTCGAAACTGCGCACGCGTCACCGGGTCCACTGGCATGAGCGGTGGATGCGGGAAACGCTCATCGAGATACTCGATGATGACGCGCGAATCGTAGAGCGTGAGATCGCGGTCGACGAGCGTTGGCACCGTGTGATACGGATTGAGATCCATCAGATCCTCGGGCAGATCCGGCCCGGGAATATTGGCGATTTCGATGCTGATGTTCTTCTCGGCCAGTACCAGGCGCGTCCGGTGGCTGTGAATATCCATCGGCCGGGAGAAGAGCGTCATAACCGAACGCCTGTTTGCGACTACCGCCATTATTTAACGTCCTTCCAAATTGCTTTCTTGAGTTGCGCTGCAAGAACGTAGAAGAAGATCAGGAACATCAATACCCAGACCCCCAGCTTGCGGCGGTCGGAACGAACCGGCTCGGCAATGTAAGCGAGGAAATTCACCGTATCGCGAACGAATTCGTCATATTCCTCGGCATCCATGCTGCCGGCACTGAACACTTCGAAGCCTTCGAAGGCTCTCGTTACGGAGCCGTCATCGTTCTCGTGCTCCTCGAAATGCGCTGTCTGGTAGCCCTGCAATTCCCACAACACGTGCGGCATGCTGGTGCCGGCCAACACCAGGTTGTCGACACCCGTCGGACTTCCTTCCGAGAGGTAGAAGCCTTTCAGGAAATTGTAGACGTAGTCCGCACCTCGTGCGCGAGCCATCAGAGACAGGTCCGGCGGCGCTGTGCCATACCAGACTGCCGCTTCACTCGCGGGCATGGCCGTCTGGATCGTCTCGAACGTCTTCTCGGCATTGAACATCAGGTTGTCGATCAGTTGCTCTTCCGACAGGTCCAGGTGCTTGCCAATCGTATTGTAACGAACGTACTTGGCCGAATGACAACCGGAGCAGTAATTCATGAAATTACGTGCGCCGCGGCGCAGCGATGCCTTGTTGTCCTGCTCCAAGTTGGCGGGTTCAAGGTGAACAGCGCCACCGGCCGCTAAAGCCTGCGGTACGAAAAAGCACACACTCAGTGCGAGCAGACTGACGATGCTCGTAGATTTAATCATGGTAGACCACCCTGTCCGGTTCCGGCTTCGTCTTGTCCATCGCCGTGTAGAACGGCATGAGCAGGAAGAACGCGAAATAGAACACCGAGAAAACTCGCGCCAGCAGGACGTAGGTCGGAGTCGCGGCCTGCAGGCCCAGCCATCCAAGCATGATGAACGTGACGACAAATACGCTCAATGCCGTCTTGTACATCCAGCCGCGGTAGCGGATAGAGCGCACACGACAACGATCGAGCCACGGCAGGAACACCGGTAATACTACGGCCAACGCGAACAGGATAAAGCCCCAGAGTTTGTCGGGAACGGCGCGCAGAATCGCGTAGTACGGCGTGTAGTACCAGACCGGCGCAATATGCTCCGGTGTCGCCGTCATGTTCGCCGGCTCGAAGTTCGCATGCTCGAGGAACATGCCGCCCATGTCCGGTGCAAAGAAGACGACGGCCGAGAAGATCATCAGGAATACGATGATACCGACGAGATCCTTGGACGTGTGGTAGGGATGGAATGCGACGCCGTCCAGCGGCTTGCCGTTTTCATCCTTGTACTTCTTGATATCGATGCCGTCAGGATTGTTCGAGCCGACCTCATGCAGCGCCACGATATGGACGAAAATGAGGCCGATCAACGCAAGCGGCAACACGATGACGTGCAGCGCAAAGAAGCGATTCAGCGTGATATCCGAGATCGAGTAATCACCACGGATGATCTCGACGAGCGCATCGCCCACTCCCGGTATCGCACCAAAAAGGGAGATGATGACCTGCGCACCCCAGTAGGACATTTGCCCCCACGGCAGCAGGTAGCCCGCAAACCCCTCGGCCATAAGCACGAAAAAAATCATCATGCCGATCAGCCAGATCAGCTCGCGCGGCTTCTTGTAGGAGCCGTAGAGCATGGCGCGGAACATGTGCAGGTATACGACGATAAAGAAGAACGACGCACCGGTCGAATGCATGTAGCGTATGAGCCAGCCCCACTCGACATCGCGCATGATGTACTCAACCGAGGCGAATGCTTCCGCTGCCGCCGGCTTGTAGTTCATCGTCAGGAAGATGCCGGTTACGAGCTGGATGACGAGGACGACCATCGCCAGCACACCGAACACGAACCACCAGTTGAAGTTTTTCGATGCGTAATACTTGGTTACGTGATGCTCCATCGTCTTGGTGAACGGGAAGCGATCATCGATCCATTTCATCAGGCCGCCCTGTGGCTTGCCTACTTCTGCTTCGATTCTGGACATTCTATGCTGCTCCCGTGTCCTGACCGATAAGAATCAGGTCATCCCTGACAAATCGGTGCGGCGGAACCCGCAGGTTGCTCGGTGCCGGGACACCTTTGTATACACGTCCGGCGAGGTCGAATTTCGACCCGTGGCACGGGCAGAAGAAACCGCCGCCCCAGCCTTCCGCCGGTCGCACCTCGAAGTCCTCCAGCGGCGCGCATCCAAGGTGCGTGCACGAGCCCTCGACAACGAGGTATTCGGGCTTCACCGAACGGGTGTCGTTGGCCGCGTAATCGGGCTGGTTTTCCGCAAATTCCGTGGAGTCCGGGTCGCGCAGGTTGTCGGTGCCCTCAGGCAGCTTCGCCAGCATGGCCTCGGTGCGTCGCAGGACAAACACGAGCCTGCCACGCCAGAGAACCCGAACCATCTCACCCGGCTGCATTGAGCCCAGCGGCACCTCGACCGGAGCGCCGAGCGCCTGGGCGCGGGCACTGGGCTTCAGCGACGAGACAAATGGAATTGCGACCAGCCCGGCGCCAACGACGCCGGTTGCAACGGTTGCAACGGTTAAGAAATGACGCCTATTGCGATCCAGGTCGTCTTCGGTCATCAGGCACTCCCATAAACCGCCCTGTGCGGCGGCCCCTAATTCAGCGCTTTTTTTTGCTTAGTATCGATACTGGTAGATTTGCAGCAAACCCGGTTTGCCGTCAGGATGACGGATGCCCCGGACCTAGGTGCGGAACCACGGCGCATTATACACTTGGCCAATTCGAATTGGCTAGGTGCCAGCAAGGGACATTTGAGAGATTCCAGGATTTCGCTTGGCCAATTTCAAGTCAGCTTTTGTCTTTTTATTACAGTCGATTGTCGTCGGATTGGCTGTCGCGTTTCTCGTGGTACTGATCAGACCCGACCTGATGCCGGTCCTCGGCGCCGACCCAGAGAAGCCAGCGAGCTATGCGGACGCTGTCAGCCGGAGCGCGCCATCGGTCGCAAATATCTACACCAAGCGCCTTGTCCAGGAGAGCGACGCCGCGACCAATCGTCCCCGATTCAGGGTGGACACGGCCTTCGCCTCGGCCGTCATCATCGATGAGGATGGCTACCTGGTGACCAATTACCACGTCTTCCATGACCAACCGACCGAAATCCGGGTCCAGTTCAGCGACGGTCGCATCGCAGACCCGGAAATCGTCGGCCTCGATGCCGAGACCGATCTGGCGCTGCTCAAGGTCAATCTGCCCGATCTCCAGCCGATCAAGCTCGCACGGTCCGATGACCTGCGTATCGGGGACGTCGTCCTGGCTATCGGTAACCCTTATGGGCTCTCCACGTCCGTGACCCAGGGAATTGTCAGCGCCACGGGGCGCAATCTCTACCAACTGGTGACGTTTGCGAACTTTATCCAGACCGATGCGGCGATCAACGCCGGCAATTCAGGCGGCGCCCTGATTAACAGCCTCGGCGAACTGGTCGGCATCAACGCGGCTGTGCTGGCGCAGGATACGGGGACCGAGGGGATCGGGTTCGCGATTCCCGTCGACCTGGTACGCGGCGTGGTGGAGCAAATCAAGCTCAACGGCCGCGTGATCCGTGGGTACATGGGCTTGCTGCCCGACGACCTGACCGACGCAGAACGACTGGCGCTCGGCATCGAAAACAAGACCGGCATCATGCTGATGGAGGTCTACGAAGGTGGGCCGGCCGCGGCTGCCGACCTGCGCGCGGGCGACATCATCCTCGAGATCAATGGCGAGCCGGTTTACTCACAGCGCCAGGCCCTGCTGATATCCGCCAGCACGATGCCAGGAGACACCGTGGAAATCCTCGGTATCCGTGACAACGTCCGCTTTCGGACAACGGTTACGGCGGGGGAGCGCCCCCAGGGTATTTACGACCCGCCCGATTGACCGGCGGCCTTCCATTCCTCGGGTGTCAGCGCCTTGATGGACAACGCGTGGATCTCGTTGCCCACAAGCGTACCCAGGCACTTGTAGACCAACTGGTGGCGTGCCAGCGGTCGTTTCCCGGCAAATTCAGCGGCGACGACCAGCGCCTCGAAGTGCGTATTGTCAGCGCTCATCACCTTGACGAGCGGTTCGTCAAATCCGGTCGCGATCAATTGTTCAATTTCAGAAGGGTCCATCTCACGTTGGTCCAGGCAACTACCGGCGCGCAGTGTAACTGTAATTTGATCGCTGTCCTAACGCAGAACGCCGATTTGTGTATCATATTCTGCCCTTTGGCAATCCGACGCTTATGCTCGCCAATATCACTTTCGTAGTCGCAGGCCTGATCCTGCTGATCTGGGGTGCGGACCGTTTCGTGCACGGTGCGGCAGCGTGCGCCCGCAATCTCGGTGTCGCGCCTTTGCTGATCGGCCTCACCGTCGTTGCCCTGGCGACATCGGCACCGGAGATCCTCGTATCGGTGGTCGCGGCGCTGGATGATCAGCCCGGACTCGCCATCGGCAACGCCATCGGCTCGAATATTGTCAATATCGGCCTCGTGCTCGGCATGACCGCGATGATCCAGCCGATCAAGCTCGAGTCAGCGACACTGCGCCGTGAAATGCCTGCCCTGCTGGCCGTGTCGCTGCTGACGGTGTCCCTGTTTCTCGATACGTTCCTGAGCCGTATCGATGGCCTCGTCCTGCTCACCGGACTGGTCATCGTCATGGTGTGGCTCACTCGCCTCGGCATGCGCTCCGCGGCCAACGACCCGATCGCCATCGACTACGAGGCGGAGATCCCAAGCGATGTCACCATGACCATGGCGATTGTCTGGCTGGTCATCGGCCTCGGCATCCTGCTCGCCGGCGCGCAGTTGCTGGAGCACGGTGCCGTCGAGATCGCCGAAGAACTCGGCGTATCCGAGGTCGTGATCGGCGTCACGATCGTCGCATTCGGGACGAGCCTCCCGGAACTCGCCGTGTCCCTCGCCAGTGCTCTGAAAGGCGAGTACGGACTCGCGATCGGCAATATCGTCGGCTCCAACATATTCAATCTGCTGGCCGTCATCGGCGTGGCAGCCACCATTTCCCCGGCAGCCCTGGCGCCTTCGGTCCTGAGCCTGCATGTCTTCGTCATGGTCGCATTCACACTGGTGCTGTTTGCCATGACTTACGATTACGACGGCAGGGCGCAGCTTTCGCGGCTCGAAGGCGTGGCACTGTTCGCCGCCTACATGGCCTACAACGGCTACGTGATCGCGCAGCACATTTAGCACCCGCCTCAGTTAGAATAAGACGATTCCAAATCGGTTGAGGGTCTGACTTGCCGGACACGCTGACAAAGGACGAGTTGCTCGCGCTGGCAGCCAACGTTCTCGATATCGAAGCGCGCGCCGTCGAATCACTCAAGGCCCGACTGAACGACGACTTCGTCGCTGCCTGCGATCTTTGCATGCAGACCCCGGGGCGCGTTGTCGTGACCGGCATGGGGAAGTCCGGGCATGTCAGCAACAAAATCGCCGCGACGCTTGCCTCTACCGGCACACCGGCTTTCTTTATGCATCCGGCCGAAGCCAGCCACGGCGACCTCGGCATGATCACACAGCAGGACCTGTTGCTGGCGATCTCCTACTCCGGCGAGACGGCCGAGGTATTGACGATCCTGCCGATGGTGAAGCGCATTGGCGCAAAGATGATCGCGATGACGGGCAATGCACGATCAACGATGGCACAGGTCGCCGATGTGCATCTCGACATCAGCGTCGAAGAGGAAGCCTGCCCGCTGAAACTTGCACCGACCGCGAGCACGACGGCAACGCTGGCGATGGGCGATGCGCTGGCCGTGGCTCTGCTCGAGAAGCGTGGCTTCACCGCCGAGGATTTTGCGCGCTCGCACCCAAGCGGCAGTCTCGGCAAACGCCTGTTGCTGCGCGTCTCCGACATCATGCGAACGGGCGACCGCGTCCCGGCCGTGGGCGCCGACGTGACGCTGCGGGATGCCCTGCTCGAGATGACGGACAAGGGCCTCGGCATGACCGCGATCGTCGACGACAAGAATGCG